>CAIQMJ010000304.1 GCA_903872875.1 uncultured Variovorax sp. | reverse complement strand
TGGCCTCATTCGTGATCGCCGGACTTCAAGAACGCCGAGAGGATGCGGCCCTCGCGATGCTGAGCAGGTTCTACGACACGCTCACGCGCCACGCCGGGCATCGACGTTCGTGGCAGGCCGTGTTCGCGCCCGACGACGGCAAGTAAAAAAAATGACGAAAGGACAAGCGATGAAATCCTCCGCTGAAATGCTCGAAGGCCTCCCCTTGCTGGTGAACGGCGAGCTTCTGAATCCAGCGCAGACGTGTGCGGTCATCAATCCCGCAAGCGGCGAGATCCTGGCCGGGGCACCGGTTGCCGACGCCGATCAATTGGAGCAGGCTGTGAAAGCAGCGCGCTGTGCAGGTCTTTCCGGATGGGCCGCCGACGAGAGCGGCCGGCGCAAGGTGTTGCTTGCCGCGGCGCAGGCGCTCGAAGCACATGGCGCTCAGTTGTCGGCCGCACTGTGCCTGGAGATCGGAATTCCAATGAAGGCGGCTCAACTGGAAGTCGCGATGAGCGCGGCCTTCATGAAGCACCGTGCCGCTGCGTCTCTGCCCGTGGACGTGCTGTATGACGACCCGAAGCAGCGCGTCGAGGTGGTACGGACGCCCATCGGTGTGGTTGGAGCGATCCTGCCATGGAATGCGCCGCTGCTGATCGCCAGCGAGAAGATCTCCACGGCGTTCATCGTCGGCAATACGGTGGTGCTCAAGCCTTCGCTTCTGGCACCGTTGACGGTGGCACTCATGGGACGGGTGCTGCAGCGCGTATTGCCCCCCGGGGTGCTCAACATCGTGCCCGGAGACGATGCACTGGGCGCAGCGCTGGTCGCACACCCTGATGTGCGCATGATCTCCTTCACGGGAAGCATTCGGGCAGGAAAGTCCATCATGGCCAACGCGGCGCCTGGCCTCAAGCGCTTGAGCTTGGAACTTGGCGGCAACGATGCGGCGATCGTGTTGCCCGACGCCAACGTGGAGCGAGTTGCCAGCCGCATCGTCCAGACCGCCTTCTACCGCTCCGGCCAGATATGCGCGACGATCAAGCGCCTCTATGTGCATGAACGTCTATTCGAGCCGCTGCTGGCCGCGCTGACGCGGGCCGTGCAGGCCATTGTGCTGGGCGACCCCTTCGATGCCAGCGTGACTATGGGGCCTTTGTCGAACCGTGCGCAGTTCGATCGCGTCCGTCAACTGGTGGATGCCGCGCAGGCGGCGGGCGGCAAGTTGGTGAGCGGCGTTGCACCTTCCGGCAATGGCTATTACGTTGCACCCACTCTTGTCACCGGGCTGGAGTCGGGGCATGCGTTGATCGCAGAGGAGCAATTTGGTCCGGTCCTGCCTGTGATTCCGTATGGTCGCGTCGAAGACGCCGTCGCGGCGGCCAATGGAACGCCCTACGGGCTCGGCGGCTCTGTTTGGGGTTCCGATGTTGACGCCGCCTGTTTGATCGCGCGTGGTCTGGACAGCGGCACGGTCTGGGTCAACCGCCACGGCCTTGTGCTTCCCGACATTCCCTTCGGTGGGACCAAGGAAAGCGGCGTGGGCCGATCCAACGGTGCGGCGGGCATCGATCAGTATGCGGAGCTGAAGACGATCAGTACGGCGAGATCCTGAAGGGTTCATCCGCTGCAAAAGTAAGGAGACTGGAATGCAGGCCACCCATATGCTGACCCACGCGGTCAATGTCGCCGCGCAGCGTGTTGCGCTCCACTATGCTGGACGCTCCCGCACCTGGGGCGAGATCGGCGAGCGCGTCCCTCGGCTCGCTGCCATGTTGAGCGCACTCGGCGTCGAAGAAGGCGATTTCGTTGCGATCCTGGCGCTCAATTCGGACCGATACATGGAACTGTTCTACGCCATTCCCTGGGCGGGCGGCGCGGTTGCGCCGTTGAACGTTCGCTGGTCCGTCGCGGAGAACGTGCACGCACTCGACACCTCCAAATCGCGGTTGCTGTTCGTGGACGACAATTTTGTCGAGGTGGCCATGAACCTCAAACGAGAAATACCGCGCGTCGAAACGCTGGTCTACATCGGGGAAGGCGTCGTGCCGCAAGGTATGCTTGACTACGAGACATTGCTTGCGAGGACCACC
>CAIQMJ010000303.1 GCA_903872875.1 uncultured Variovorax sp. | reverse complement strand
CTGGGTTGTCCGGACTGGCCCGGCTGCTACGGCAACGCCAGCCCGATCGGCGCGCGCCACGACATCGCGATGGCGCAGGCGGCCCAGCCGACCGGTCCTGTCACTCACGGCAAGGCCTGGATCGAGATGGTCCATCGCTATCTGGCCACTGGCGTCGGCGTGCTGATCCTGACACTGGCTGTCGCAACCTGGATCGTGCGTCGCCGTCAGCGCCGTGCGCCGGCGCGTGTTTCAACCGGCGGCGGCGCGGACGCATTCGATCCCGCCGTGCTCAGCGCCTGGTGGCCGGCTGCGACGCTGGTCTGGGTCTGCCTGCAAGGTGCTTTCGGTGCGCTCACCGTCACGCTCAAGCTCTACCCGGCGATCGTCACGATGCACCTGCTCGGCGCGATCGTTCTGCTCGCGCTGCTGTGCATCCAGGCCGTGCGCTATCGGCAGGCCGCCGCCGCACGTGTGCCCACGGCGCTGCCGTCGCCGTTGCGCACCCTGCTGGTCGCGACCAGCGTGCTGCTCGCGCTGCAGATCGCGCTGGGCGGCTGGGTCAGCACCAACTACGCCGTGCTGGCCTGCACGCAGTTCCCGACCTGCCAGGACAGCTGGTGGCCGCCGATGAACTTCGCGCAGGGCTTCGAGATCTGGCGCGAACTCGGTGTCACGGCAGCCGGCGTGCCGGTCGATTTCGCCGCGCTCACTGCGATCCACTACGTCCACCGGTTGATGGCCTACCTCGTGTTCGTCGCATTGGGCGTGCTGGCCTGGCGCTTGCGCCGCGTGCCCGCGCTGCGCGCGCCAGCGGGTTGGCTGGCCGGTCTCGCGCTGTTGCAGTTGGCGACCGGTCTCGGCAACGTGCTGCTTGGCTGGCCTCTGGCGGCGGCAGTGCTGCACACCGGCGGCGCGGCGGCGCTGGCAGTCGTCCTGACCTGGACGCTGTGCGAGAGCCGTCGGGTCCCGGTCAAAGTGTCCCAGCCCGATGCCGGCCCGCGCGCATCCGGCTCAGGCAACATCGGCACCGCATGAAAAAGATGAGCACACCCGTGCACACCCCGTCGACACCCGTGCCCAGCATGGCCAGCGTATTGCGCCAGTTCTACGCACTGACCAAGCCGCGCGTCGTGCAGCTGATCGTCTTCTGCGCGCTGATCGGCATGGTGCTCGCCGTGCCCGGCATCCCGAGCTGGGCCGATCTGCAGCGCGGCCTGCTCGCCTGCATCGGCATCTGGCTCGTGGCAGGTGCCGCCGCTGCATTCAATTGCCTGGTCGAGAAGGGCATCGATGCCAAGATGAAGCGCACCGCCTGGCGGCCGACGGCGCGCGGCGAACTCAGCGACCGGCAGGCGCTGATCTTCTCCGCTGTGCTGTGCGCGGCCGGTTCCGTACTGCTGTGGTTCACCGTCAATCCGCTCACGATGTGGCTCACCTTCGCGACCTTCGTAGGCTATGCGGTCGTCTACACGGTGATTCTGAAGCCGCTGACGCCGCAGAACATCGTGATCGGCGGCGCTTCGGGCGCGATGCCGCCGGTGCTGGGCTGGGCCGCGATGACCGACAACGTCGGTCCCGAGGCGCTGATCCTGTTCCTGATCATCTTTCTCTGGACGCCGCCGCATTTCTGGGCGCTCGCGCTGTACCGCGTCGAGGACTACCGCAAGGCCGGCCTGCCGATGCTGCCCGTCACGCACGGCAACGAATTCACCCGCCTGCAGATACTGCTTTACACCTTCGTCCTGTTCGCGGGCTGTCTGATGCCGTTCGCCTACGGCATGAGTGGCTGGCTCTATCTGGCCGTCGCGGTGGCGGTGAGCCTGGGCTTCTGCGGCTATGCCTTCGCGCTGTGGCGCCACTATTCCGACGCGCTTGCGCGCCGGACCTTCCGTTTCTCCCTGATCCATCTCAGCGTGCTCTTCGCCGCGCTGCTGGTCGATCACTACCTGCTGTGATCCGCGCATGATGAACAAGCGACAAGCCCTGAAGACCCTGGCAGCCGGCACGGGCTGGATCGTCGCGACCGTGGGCGGCGGTGCACTGGCAGGCTGCAGCGACGAGCCCAAGCCCAGCTTCAACGCGGTCGACATGACCGGCGCAGACTATGCAAAGGACTTCTCGCTGACGGACTCCGACGGCAAGGTCCGCACGATGGCCGACTTCAAGGGCAAGGTGGTGGTGCTGTTCTTCGGCTACGCGCAGTGCCCGGACGTCTGCCCGACCACGATGACCGAAATGGCGCAGGTCAAGCAGCAGCTCGGCAAGGACGGCGACAAGCTGCAGGTGCTGTTCGTCACCGTCGACCCGGAACGCGACACGCCGACCGTCATGAAGGCCTACATGGAGGCTTTCGACCCGTCGTTCACCGCGCTGATCCCGACGCCGGAGCAGCTCGTCGCCATGGCGAAGGACTACAAGGCGTATTACAAGAAGGTCGACGGCAAGACGCCCACCAGCTATTCGATGGACCACTCGGCCGCGAGCTATGTCTATGACATGCAGGGCCGGTTGCGCCTCTATGCGCGCTACGGCGCCGGCGTCGCGCCGATGGTGGCCGACGTCCAGACGCTGATCCGGCAAGGCTGAGCGCACGTCGGAACCGGGGCGCGACCGACGGCGGCCCGGCTGCCGTATCGGAGCCTTATTCCGCGCTGATACCGCGCGCCTTGATCACGCCGCCCAGCAGCGCAGTGTCGGCCTTGATCCGGTTGGCCAGTCCCTCGGGTGACGAGCCGACCACCTGCCAGCCCTGCACGAACAGCTTGTCGCGCGCATCGGGCGCACGCACGATCTCGCCGATCAGCGCGGCCAGCTTGTCGACGATCGGCTTGGGCATGGCCTTCGGTGCGGCCACCGCGTTCCATATCTCCAGCTGGAAGCCCGGTACGCCCAGTTCGGCCAGGCTCGGCAGCTCCGGCACCAGCGTG
>CAIQMJ010000302.1 GCA_903872875.1 uncultured Variovorax sp. | reverse complement strand
GCTGTCGCTGGTCGGGTGGCCCTGGGCGAATTCGCAGACTCAGGGCATGCGCGATCAGTACGAACGCCGCAGCGACCTCGAACGCATCGCACCCGGCGAGTTCCGGGAATCCTCCAGCCGCAACCGGGTCTTCTTCATCGACAAGGACACGCCGGACGCCTCCACGGCGACCAATGTGTTCATCTCGTCGATCGAACGCAACCTGCAGATCATCACGTCTGCGCGCAGCGGGCGCCTCGAGAACATCGACGATGCGCGCTACCTGATGCTGAGCAACGGCCAGCGGCTGGAGCGCCCGCTCGATCCGAACGCCGGCATGAAGATCAGCGAATTCGATACCTACGGCGCCAAGATCGGCAGCGACGCGTCCGGAACAATCAGCGACGCGCCGCTGCGGGCACGCCCGACGCTGCGGCTCATCGCTGAGCCGACGCCACCGAACCAGGGAGAGCTCGGCTGGCGCGTCGGCATGCTGTTCGCAGGCATCAACTTCGTGCTGCTCGCGCTCACGCTTTCGAGCGTCAATCCGCGCGTGGGCCGGAGCGGAAACCTGCTGTTCGCGCTATTCGCCTTCCTCATCTACTACAACATGCTGAACCTGGGCCAGAGCTGGATCGGTTCCGGACGCTTCAGCATGGGTGGCTATCTGCTCGCACTGCATGGCGGCGTATTCGTCTTCGCCATCGGCTGGCTGGCCAAACGCAACAACAACTGGATTCGCCGCGGACGCCGTGCCGCCGCGCCCTCCGCTACCGCCCTCCCCCACGCGTGAAAACCATCCGTCGCCTGATCTACAGCGAAGTGCTGAAGGCTGTCGCCTTCGTCACGCTCGGGTTCCTGAGCCTCTTCTTCTTCTTCGACTTCGTCGACGAACTTGGCGACATCGGCAAGCCGAGTTCGCTGGGCTATGGCGCGCCGCAGGCGCTGGCCTATGTGGCGCTTCTGGTACCGAGCCATCTTTACGAACTGATGCCGATCGCAGTGCTGATCGGCACCATCTTCGTGATGGCTCGGCTCGCACAGAGTTCCGAATACACGATTCTGCGCACCAGCGGCCTCGGACCCTGGCGCGCACTGCGCTCTCTGCTGGTGCTGGGCGCGGGTTTCGTGGTCCTGACCTTCATGGTCGGCGATTACGTCGCACCCATCGCCGACAGGGGCGCTCAACTCCTGAAGGCACGTTTTCAGGGTGACGTGTTCGCCACCACAGGCGCAACAGGCGCCTGGCTCAAGGAGAAGCGCGGTGACATGTCCTACGCCGTCAACGTCAATGCCCTGAATCGCGATGGAACGCTGAGGTCGCCGCGCATCTTCGAATTCGACGCGCAGGGCTTCGTTGCAACCCAGATCACTGCCGCCTATGCCGTCGCCGTCGACGGTGCATGGGTGCTCCACGAGGCGCAGCAACAGCACTACGACACCCGCGCGGCCGGCGACAAGGCGCGCGTGACGACGACCACGGTGCCGGAACTGCGTTGGCCCACCTCGCTCACCAATGAAATGGTCTCTGTCGCGCTGCTCAAGCCCGACCGCATGCGCACGCTGGATCTGTTCGAGTACATCCGCCACCTCGACGCCAACGGCCAGACCGCGCAGCGCTACGAAATCCAGTTCTGGCGAAAGGTGTTCTACCCTCTGTCCTGCCTCGTGATGGTGGTGCTTGCCCTGCCCTTTGCCTATCTTCATTTCCGGCAAACGGGCATCACCAGCTATGTATTCGGCGGCGTGCTGATCGGCATCAGTTTCTTTCTGCTGAACAACGTGTTCGGCTACATCGGCAACCTCAGCAGCTGGGTGCCCTGGATCACTGCGGCTGCGCCGGGGCTGATCTACTCCGTGGTGTCGCTCGCCGCGTTCGGCTGGCTGGTCTTGCGGCGTTAGCGCGTCCTACAGCATGACCAGAGGCATCTTGCTTTTTGCGCACGGCTCACGCGATGCGCGCTGGCGCGAGCCGATCGAGGCGGTGGCACGCCGCATCCAGGCGGAGGACGCGACCATTCACGTGGCCTGCGCCTATCTCGAACTTGTGGCCCCAGACCTGCCGACCGCCGCGCGGACGATCATCGCCCGCGGTGCGCGCAGCATCCGAGTGGTCCCTCTGTTCCTGGGCATGGGCAAGCACGTGCGCGAGGATCTGCCCCAACTGCTGGCGGACTTGCGCCGCGCGAATCCACTCGTGGACTTCTCGCTGTCGACCGCTGTCGGAGAGGAGCCCGAGGTCATCGATCTCCTTGCACGGGTTGCGCTTAAAGACTGAAATCAGGTAACTTTGCGATTTCGATAGACATCGAATGCATAATGAAGTTCGTTATGAGACGGAATTCGTTATGAATCTTCATCAATTCAAGTTCGTTCAAGAAGCTGTGCGACGCAACCTGAATCTGACCGAGGCGGCCAAGGCGCTCCATACCTCGCAGCCGGGCGTGTCGAAGGCAATCATCGAACTCGAGGAAGAGTTGGGTGTCGAGATCTTCGCGCGCCATGGCAAGCGGCTGAAGCGCGTGACCGAACCCGGCCAACATGTGATCGCCAGCATCGAACTCATCATGCGCGAGGTCGGCAACCTCAAGCGCATCGGCGAGCAGTTCAGCGCCCAGGACAGCGGCACGCTGTCGATCGCAACCACACACACGCAGGCTCGCTACGTACTTCCGGTGCCTGTCGCCAAGCTGCGCGAGGCCTATCCGAAGGTCAACGTGAGCCTGCACCAGGGCTCGCCGGACCAGGTGGCGCGGATGGTGATCGACGAGATCGCAGAGATCGGCATCGCGACCGAATCGCTGGCCGACTATCCCGATCTCGTCACGCTGCCCTGCTACGAATGGCAGCATGTGCTGGTGCTTCCCAAGGACCATCCGCTGGCCAACAAGGAGCGCGTGTCGCTCGAGGATCTGGCGCACGAGCCGATCATCACGTACCACCCGTCCTTCACCGGCCGCACGCGCATCGACCACGCCTTTGCGAACAAGAAGCTGACACCGCGCATCGCCCTCGAGGCGATCGACTCCGACGTGATCAAGACGTATGTGCGACTCGGACTGGGTGTCGGCATCGTGGCCGAGATGGCGGTCCGAGACGACACCAACGCCGACCTGGTCGTGAAGCCAATGGGCCACATCTTCGGCCACAACATCGCGCGCGTTGCCTTCAAGCGCAGCGCCTATCTGCGCAACTTCGTCTTCAAGTTCGCCGAGTTGCTGAGCGACCGCCTCGACCGCAACCTCATCGCCAAGGCCTTGAGCGGCCATCAGCAGGATTACGAGCTGTAGGTCCCAGGCCGCAGCGACAGCCCTTCCGAAACCACGACAACCATGAGCACAGCCACGTCCTCCCCCCGCACGCCAGAGATCGTCACCAAGCTACCCGCCGTCGGCACGACCATCTTCACCGTGATGTCCGCCCTGGCCGCCGAGAAGAATGCCGTGAACCTCGGCCAAGGCTTCCCCGACTTCCATTGCGATCCGAAACTGCTCGACGCCGTCACGGTTGCGATGGCCGCAGGCCACAACCAGTACCCGC
>CAIQMJ010000301.1 GCA_903872875.1 uncultured Variovorax sp. | reverse complement strand
GCCCATGGACCGATTGCGTGCTTACGAGGTGTTCGTCACCGTGGTGGCGCGGGGCAGTTTCACCAAGGCGGCAGACGCGCTGGACACCTCGCCGGCCAACGTGACGCGCTATGTCAGCGAGCTGGAAGCCCACTTGCGCACGCGGCTGATCAACCGCACGTCGCGCCGCCTGTCGCTCACCGAAGGCGGCGAAGCGCTGTTCGACCGGGCCAAGTCGATTCTCGAAGAAGTGGCGGAGACCGAGGCGCTGGCGACCACCGCATCGCTCCAGCCGCGCGGGCGTTTGCGCATCAACGCGCCGCTGAGTTTCGGCAGCCTGGTGCTGGCGCCCCTGTGGCCGAGGTTCATGGCGAAGTACCCCGACGTCGAACTCGACATTGCGCTCATCGACCGCGTGGTCGATATCGTCGAGGAGGGCTACGACCTTGCCATCCGCATCTCGCGGGCCACGTCCGGCAACCATATTGCGCGCCGCCTGGGCTGCTCGTCAAACGTGATCTGCGCGTCACCCGCGTACCTTGCGATCCATGGCATGCCGGAGGTCCCGGCGGATCTTGCCCGGCACATGTGCCTGGGCTACACGTACGGTGCGACATCCGATGAGTGGCAGTTGGCCGGCCCCGGAGGAACGCTGGAATCCGTGCGGGTGCGCTGGGCCATGCGGGCCAACAATGGCGAAACCGCCCGCGCTGCAGCGCTCGCGGGCGCCGGCATCATCTGGCAGCCGAGCTTTGTGGTCGGCCAGGATGTGCAGGCCGGTCGCTTGGTCGAAGTCATGCCCGGCTATCGCATGCCGCCCATCGACATCCTGGCAATCTACGCAAGCCGCCGTCATCTCAGCGCCAAGGTCCGGGTGATGGTCGATTTTCTGGTCGACGCCCTTCAAGGCGCACCGCTCGAGGAGACCGAACTAGCCGCGGTTTGAGGTTGAGCGTCTGCCGACTCTGAATGCCCGACTTCCGCCAGCGCGGACCAGTCCTTGTCTGCCCACCCCATCCGCGCCGCTTCCTGCAGGCGATTGCGCACGACGGCCGCGCCTGGCAGGCTCACGCTTCGATCCGCGGCCGCATCGCCCGCCAGGATTGCGTCCTTGAGGCCCAGTGCCAGGCGGAACCCGGGCTCATAACGCCGTTGCGAGATGTTCTTGCCGTAACGCTGGTAGCTGGGGCATGCGAACAGCGTCTGGGTGACCACCTCCAGGAAATCCGCCGCCGGCAGGCCGTAGGACTCGGTCAGCGTGCCGGCTTCAGCCATCGACTCGATGGCCATCGTGATCATCATGTTGCCGGCGATCTTCGCGATATTGGCGCGGACCGGATCTTCGCCGAGGCGCCACGTCTTCCTGCCGATGGCGTCGAAGATAGGCTGCACACGCTGCACGGCCGCATCCGCGCCGGCGGCGAGGATGTTGAGTTCTGCCCTTGCCGCCACCGCCGGCACGCCGAACACGGGCGCTGCCACGTAGCCCACGCCAGCCTCCCTGTGCAGCGGCTGCATCTCGGCAACCAGGGCGGGCGAAATGGTCGACATCACGATGTGAACGACGTCGCCGGTAGCCGACATCAGCGCACCGCTGTCCAGCAGCACGCTTCGCACGGCGGCATCGTCCGCGAGCATGGTGATGACGACGTCGTGACCCGTGAATGCGTCCGATGGCGAGATGAGCGGTTCAACGCTTCCGAGCGCTGCCACCGCCCCTGCCCTGCGGGCCCATGCGGATACCTTGTGCCCGTGCGCGACGAGATGGGGAACGATGGCGGAGCCCATGCTGCCGACACCGATGAATGCGATCTTCATGAAGTGGTCCTGTGAGCGGGCCGTTTGCCCGCTTGTTTCTTGTTGCGCCTCGCGGCGTCCCACAGCCGCATCACCTGGGTGACTGCGGCGTCGAGCCGAACTGCATCCGCGCCGTCGCGCGCCAGGGTGGCGACGCCTGTCAGGAAACTGTCGAACACCGTCGCCAGCGCCAGGGTGTCCGTGTCGGCTTCGAGTTCTCCCGCCGCCACGCCCCGCCGGACACACGCCAGCAGACCCGCGCTCGTCTCGGCACGGGAATCGTGCAGTGGCTGGGCAACCGCGGCATTGGCGGGAGACGGTGCGCTCATGACCCCCAGTGCCACCATGCAGCCGCGCGGATGGCCCGGCCCGCACTGCATCGCGGCCGACTGTCGCAAGGCCGTTTCGATGGCGTCGCGCGGTGCGAGTGTCTGGTCTTGCAGGCTGGCGGTAACCTGCCCATGGGTCGCCAGGTACCGGGCCACCGACTCCTGAAAAAGCGCCTCCTTGGACCCGAACGCCGCATAGAAGCTGGGCGCCGAAATGCCGCCGCCAAGGCCGTCCTTCAGTTGCGCCAGCGAGGTCGCATCGAACCCATGCTCCCAGAACAGATGCATCGCCTGCGTGACGGCGGCGTCTCGGTCGAAGCTGCGGGGGCGTCCCATTGCTGCCACGTGATTTCCCTTTCGTTTCGATTACATACTAATCGGTACAGAAATGAGTAGCAAGCATGGTTGCCTGAACCGAAGCTTCCTACAGCCGCACGCGTCCTTCTCTTCCTCGTGCAGGAAGCCGCACCCGGCACCGTCACGCCTTCGGTATTACCTACGGAATGAACAATGAAGATTCGCGGCCTGCTCTTCCCTGCCCTGATCGGCGCAGTCGCCAGTGCGCGATCCATGACACCCATGGCGAGCATCGCGACCGCACGTCTTCTGGGCGACCGCACGCCGGGGCGGCTTGTCCTGCTGGACCGCCCGCTGTTCAGGTTCGGGGCCTTGGCCATGGGGCTTGGCGA
This sequence comes from uncultured Variovorax sp., assembly GCA_903872875.1. Classification (GTDB taxonomy): domain Bacteria; phylum Pseudomonadota; class Gammaproteobacteria; order Burkholderiales; family Burkholderiaceae_C; genus Variovorax. Next base: position 13,935 of record CAIQMJ010000301.1, on the reverse strand, counting down.
ACTGTTCGGCGACAAGATGAAGACGGCACCTGACCGGACTGTCTTTCTAGGGCTGTTGGCGCGCGTGTCGAGCGCCGGCATCGCGGGTGCCGCATTGGCTCCGCAGGGCCGCGAGCAGGCCGGCGCCGCGGCCGCGGTGGCCACCGCCGTACCTCTCGCCTATCTCACGCTGGCGGGTCGCAAGCGCGCAATGGCGCGAATCGGTCAAACGCGCAGCGGCTTGATCGAGGACCTGCTGATCGTCGCCGCCGGCGCGGCGATCGTGGCGCTGGCGGTCAGGCAGAAGAAGGTCTTGTGATCGCGGACCGCTGCCGCGGCGCCCCGACGGGGTCGGCGGCGGCCACGCCGTAGCGCGGGTTCCGTTAGCTGCGCGGCACCCGCTCCCGCAGGGCATCGGCCGCCCCCGCACGCACCGGCGTGAAGTCGGTGTGCGCGATGAACTCGGGCCGCTGCTGCTCGCCGCGCAGGTGGTTCGACACCGCCGACAGCGTGAGGTAGACGATGCGGCGTGGATACGGCGTCATGTTGGGCGGCGATCCGTGCGCCAGGTTGGCGTGGAACATCAGCAGGCTGCCGGGCCGGCCCGTCGGCGCGATGATGCCGCCCTGCTCCGCCATTTGGGAGACGATCTCGGGCTTCAGGTACCAGCCCGGATGCGAAGTGGTGAGGTCGTCGTAGGCGTCCGGCAACGCGCCGTGGCGATGGCTCTTCGGGATCAGCATCAGGGCGCCGTTGATGGGCTTCACCTCGTCGAGAAACAGCGCGATGTTCATCGCCCGCGGCTCGGGCATGCCGTCGAAGCGCTGCCAGGACGGAAAGTCCTGGTGCCATTGCCAGGTCTCGCCGGTGAACGCCGTCATCGCATTGATCTTGAACTGGTGCATGTAGACCGCCTCGCCGAAGATCTGCTCCAGCGGTTCGACCAGGCGCGGGTCGTGCGCCAGCATCTCGAAGGTCTCGTTGTAGCGGTGCACTGCGAATGCCGTGCGCGGCACGCCCGACTTCTCGCGGCGAATCTCGTCGCGCGGCTCGGCCAGCACGCGCGCCGCCTCGGCCTGCAGCAGTGTCATCTCGTCGGCATCGAAGCAGTCCGGGAAGAACAGGTAGCCCTGCTCGTCGAAGAACGCCAGTTGTTCGTCTGTGAGTGTCATCGGCGTGATCTTGGTCAGGCGAGCCCGCCCACCGACTTCTCGAGCACGCTCCAGGCCTCGGGCCCGAACTTGTCCTTCCACTCCTTGTAGAAGCCGGCCTTCTGCAGCGACGTGCGGAACGGCGCCTGCTCGGGGCGGTTGAACGTCATGCCCTTGGCCTTGAGGCTGGCTTCGACCGAGACATTGAACTTCGCGAGGTCGTCGCGCGCAGCCAGGGTGGCGGCATTGATGTTCTTCGACACGATGGCCTGCATGGCCGGCGGCAGCGCGGCCCAGACCTTCGCGTTGGCGCAGTTGTAGTAACCCTCCCAGGTATGGCCGGTGAGCGAGCAGAAGCTCTGCACCTCGTACAGCTTCGCGATCTCGAGCAACTGCAGCGGGTTGTTCTGCGCGTCGACCACACGCGTCTGCAGCGCGACATACAGCTCGGGGAACGGGATCGCCGCCGGTGCGGCGCCGAGCGAACGGAACAGCGACACGTACAGCGGCACCACCGAGGCGCGCACCTTGAGGCCCTTCATGTCCTCGGGTGTGTTGATGGGCTTGGACCGCGTGGTCATGTGCATGAAGCCGTGGTCGCTGGCCTTCTCGAAGGCATGCAGGCCGACCTTGGTGTAGATGGTGCGCAGGTAGGCACCCAGCTCGCCGTCCATCGCGCTCCAGACGGTGTCGTAGTCCTTGAAGGCGAAGGGCACGCTGTGCAGTGCGCCGCGCGGGTCCATGCTCGACAGGTGCGCCTGCGGCAGGTACATGAAGTGCATGGCACCGGAGCGCACCTGCGACACCATGTCGATGTCGCTGCCCAGCGCGCCGCCGGGGAAGGACTGGATGTCCACACGGCCGCCGCTCTCCTCGCGGATCCTGTTGAACGCCTCCTCGTTGCGCAGCGTGGACGGGTGATTGGCCGCCATCGAACTGCCGAACTTGTAGTTGAACTCCGCCGCGCGCGCAAAGCGCGGGATGGTGAATGCCGAGACGGCGGCGCCGGCAGCGAGCGAGCCCGCGATCATGCGGCGACGTGAGATGTTCAGTTCCATGTGCTTGTCTCCTTTGTTTTCGATTCCCGGACCGATGGATGCTCAGGCGCGCTGCAGGATCGTGATGGCGCAGATGGCGTCGTCGAAACCCATGGTGCCGCCGGCGTTCTCGGCCAGTCCGATGTCCGCGTCCTTCACCTGTCGCGGACCCGCCTCGCCGCGCAGCTGAACCGTGATCTCGTGCACCATCGACAGCCCCGTGGCGCCGACCGGATGGCCCTTGGAAATCAGGCCACCCGAGGTGTTGATCGGCGTGCGGCCGCCGATGGCCGAGGCGCCGGATTCGGCGAAAAGCCCGCCGCCGCCGAAGTCGCAGAAGCCCAGCATCTCTGGCTGGTAGATCTCGCCGAAGGTGGTGGCGTCGTGCACTTCCGCCAGGTCGATGTCGCCGGGCTGCAGGCCCGCAAAGCCGTAGGCGTGCCGGGCGGCCACGTGACTTACGCAGGGTTCATCGATGTCACGGTACTTGCCATTGGCCAGCGAGGAGGCGCGAACCTTGACAGCGCGTTCGCGCACCGTGGCGGGCAGCGAGTCATAGAGCCTCTGCGAGCACAGGAGCGCTGCCGCCGCGCCGTCGCCGATCGGCGCGCACATCGAGCGCGTGAGCGGGTAGCTGATCTCGCGGTCGTTCAGCGCCTTGTCGACGCTGACCTCGAACTGGTACTGCGCGAGCGGATTGAGGCTTCCGTTGTGATGGGTCTTCGATGCCGCAATGGCGAACTGGCGCTGCGTGGTGCCGTACTTGGCCATGTGGTGGGCCGCCTGCATGGCATAGGTGTCCATGTTCAGCGTGCCGCCCGCGGCGTTCAGCGAGAACGGCCGGTTGATCTTCTCGCCGGCCTTGCGGAAGTATTCGTGCCAGACCTCCGGATCCATCTGGTCGAGTCCGCCGGTGAAGAGCTCGTATTGCCGTTTTGGATCGCCCTGGATGTAGGTCTTCTCGACACCGACGGCGAGCGACAGATCGGCCGAGCCGGCCAGGATGTCCTTCCAGGCACCGTGGAAGGCCAGCGAGCCGGTGGCGCAGGCGCCTTCGACGTTGATCATCGGCACGTATTCCGGGAACAACCCTTCGGCGACGAGTTCGGAGAAGCACACCTGGCCCCGGATGTTGGGCTGCCTGAACATCTCCATCTTCACGTTGCCGAACCAGGAGCTGTCGATGCGGTCTCCGTCGTCAAGGCCGGCGTCGGCGAGCAGCCCGGTGTAGACCTCGCGCGTGAGTTGCTTGAAGCTCTTGTTCGGCTGCTTGCCGAACGGCGTGCAGGCGGTGGCGATCACATAGACATTCATGAACGGTTCCTTTTGCTGATTCGAAACTGGGAGTGCGCGTGATTCAGATGACGCGCTCGCTGCCTTCCCAGAAGGTCTTGCGGATGGCTTTCTTGTCGACCTTGCCGACCGACGTGCGCGGCAGCTCGGTCCAGACGAGCACCGACTTGGGCGCCTTGATGCTGCCGAGCTGGGCCTTGCACCAGGCCATGATCTCGGGGATGTCGAGCGTGCTGCCGGCCTTGAGTTCGATCACGCCGGTCACCGCCTCGCCCCACTTGTCGTCGGGCGCGCCGACCACCGCGCATTCCTGGATCGCCGCGTGCGACAGCAGCAGGCTCTCGACCTCGCGCGGATACACGTTGTAGCCGCCGGTGATGATCATTTCCTTCTTGCGGTCGACGATGTAGACGAAGCCGTCGGCGTCGACGTAGCCGACGTCGCCGGTGTGGTGCCACCCGTGCGCGGAAACGCCCGCAGTCGCAGAGGGGTTCTTGTAGTAGCCGGCCATCACGAGCGGCCCGTTGACCACGAGTTCGCCCTTCTCTCCCGCGCCGAGCAGCCGCCCGTCGTCGTCCATCGCGGCCACCGGCGTCAGCAGCATGGGCTGGCCGCAGCTCAGCAGCCGGCGTGCGCGCGCCGGTGCGGCGAGGTCGAGGTGGTCTTCGCGCGACAGGCAGGTGCAGAAGCTCGGCGCCTCGGTCTGGCCCCAGAACTGGATCATCACGGGGCCGAATATCTCGAGGCACTGCTGCAGCTTGGTGACCGACATCGGCGCCGACGTATAGACGAAGTACTCGAGCGAGGAATAGTCCCGGCTGCGCACGTCCGGATGCTCGAGCAGCATGTAGATCGCGGTGGGTGGCAGGTAGATGTGGGTGACTCTTTCGCGCTCGATCGCTTCGAGCACCTTGCCGGCGTCGAAGCCGGGCAGGATGACCGTGCGACCGCCCAGTGCCATCGTCATGAAGGAGAAGGTGCCCGCCGCATGGGTGATCGGCGAGACCGCCAGGAACACCGGCGGCTTCTTCACCGGCGTGTGGGCGTGAAAGTTCGCAGCCGCGATGTCCCAGTTCAGGCTGGTCAGCATCACGCCCTTCGGCAGCCCGGTGGTCCCGCCGGTGGAGTAGATGCTGACGACGTCGTCGGGCTCGTAGGCGAACGGTCTCGGGCGCGGCGCCACGTCGCCGATCCAGGTGTCCAGGAAGTCGGCGCCCGGCACCGGGCGGTCGATGCTGATGAAGCGCTGCATCGTGGGGCACGCCGCACGCAGCGCCTCGACCTCGGCGGCCAGCGAACTGTGGAAGAACAGCGTGGAGACGTCGCAGTTGTCCAGGATCGCGGCGTTCTCGTTCGTGTGGTTCTTGGGATTGAGTGGCACATAGACCGCGCCGGCCCACTGGATGCCGAGCAGGCATTCCACGGCGATCGATGCGTTGGGCGAATACACGGCGCACTTCTCCCCGGTCGGCTGATCACCGGCATTCAGCCGCGCCGCGATGCGCGTGACGTGGTGATGGACTTCGTCGTAGCGCCGCGTGCCGGAAGCGTCCTGCAGGCAGATGCGTGTGGGATGGAGTGCCGCGCCGCGCGCGAAGAGCTGGGTGATGGCCATGGGCTTTTTCTGGGGGGGAGGAATGCCGTTTTCAGAGGAAGCCGATCGACAGCCACGGCACCGCTGCCACCACGATGACGCCGACCAGCAGCGCCGCCAGGTACGGCCAGATGCAGCGTGCCGCTTCGTTGGGATCGATCTTCCCGATCGCGCAGGCGCCGAAGAAGCCCACGCCGAATGGCGGTGCGAACAGGCCGAGGCCCATCGAGAGGATCACCACCATCGCGTAGTGCACGTCGTGGATCCCGAGTGCGCGCGCGGCCGGGAAGAGCAGCGGCCCGAACAGCACGATGGCCGGTATGCCCTCCAGCACCGATCCGAGCACGATGAACACCACGATGCTGATCGCCATGAAGCCGGTGGCGCCGAAAGGCATGCCCGACATCGCCCCGACGAGCTGGCGCGAGAAGCCGGACTGGCTGAGCGCCCAGCCCATGGCCGTGGCGGTGCCCATGATGAGCAGGATCGCGCCGGACAGCGTGGCCGTGTCGACCAGCATCGGATAGACGCGCTTCACGTCGAACTGTCGGTAGACGAAGATGCCGACCAGGATGCCGTAGACGATGCCGACCGTGGCCACCTCGGTGGCCGTCGCCATGCCCTCCACCACCGCGCCGCGGATGACGATCGGCAGCGACAGTGCCGGCAATGCAATCAGGAACAGCTTCGCGATGGCCTTCTTGCTGGCCTTCTCGGACACCAGCGGGGCGTTGCGTCTGGCCTTGATGCTCACCACCACGGCCAGGACCAGCGCGAGCACCAGTGCCGGCACGGCTCCGCCGGTGAACAGCGCCGAGATCGACACGCCCACCACCGAGCCGATGGTGATGAGCACCAGGCTGGGCGGTATGGTCTCGGACATCGCGGCCGAAGCCGACAGCAGCGCGCCCATCTCGCCGTTGCTGTAGCCGCGCCGCTGCATTTCCGGAAGCAGTGCGGGCGCGATCGCGGCGATGTCGGCCGCCTTGGAGCCCGAGATGCCCGACACCACGTAGATGCCCGCCAGCAGCACGTACGACAGGCCCCCGCGCACATGGCCGAGCAGCGATGCCAGGAACTCGATCATGGCTCGCGCGATGCCGGTGATCTGAAGCAGCAGGCCGAGCACGACGAACAGCGGCACCGCCAGCAGGATGATGTGCGACATGCCCTCGTCCATGCGGCTGATGACGATGGTCAGCGGCGCGTCACTCGCGAACACGAGATACGCCACCGTGCAGATTCCGAACGCGAAAGCGATCGGCATGCCGCCTGCGACGCACAGGCCCACCAGCAGCACGAAGAAGATCGCGAGGTTGTAGTTGCCCAGCGAGTGCAGCACCGGACCGGCGGCCCACAGCACGCCGCCCACCGCCAGCACCACCGCAATGGCGATGTAGAAGTCGCGCGTGGCGACCCGCGCCGCCAGTTCCAGCACCGTGAGCAGCAGCATCAGGCCCAGCCCGACCGCCAGCGACGAGACGCGCCAGGTGTTCTGGAGACCGAGCGCCGCCGTGGTCAGGATCGACTCCGACTCGACGTGCTCCCAGACGGGCTGCATGAGCACGATGAGGAACACGCCGGTGAGAACGGTGGACAGCGTGCCCAGGAGCGGCGCCCAACGAGGCAGCCGTGAGGTCAGCGCCGTCAGCCGCATGTGCGAGCCCTTGTGCAGCGCGAGCACGGCACCGAACATCGCGAGCCAGATGAACAGGATCGATGCCAGTTCGTCCGACCAGACCAGCGGGTAGTGCAGCACGTAGCGGCAGATCACCCCCGCGAACAGCAGGCCGATCTCGATCACCAGCAGTGCGGCGGAAATCGCTTCGATGCCCTTGATCAGCCAGCCCGTCATGTTGACGCGAACGCCGGCCGCCGCAGCGTGCGGCAGTGCGTGGTCGAGGTTCATGGTGTCTCCTGTTTCTCGCGGGTCGAGGCCCAGGCCGCCATGGACCATTCGCCGGCCTGCTGCACCCAGGTGCTGGTGAACAGCGCGCGCGTCCGATAGGGCTGCGCGTCGACCTCGGCTTCGACCTCGAGCCGGCCCTGCAGCACCGCGCACGGCCCCCATGCCGCGAAGTGATCGACCTGGCGGTCGACCCGGACGTACTTCACGCGGCCCGATCGCAGTGCGTCGAGGTATTGCGCCTTGGTTTCCACGACGCCGGTCGAATGGGTGTAGGTCAGCCTGTCGGCCAGCAATGCGCCGAGGCGATCGAGGTCGCGCGCACGCATGGCGGCGTAGCGCTCGTCGTCCAGCGCCAGCAAGGCAGATTCGGACGCCGACGAGGTCATGCCGTGGCGGCCTCTTCGTGGTCGTAGTGGTTGAGCAGCGCGTCGTCGGCCACTTCGCGGATCGGCCTGAAGTCGGTATGGGCGACGTACTCGGGCCGGGTCGGGCGGCGGATCTGGTTGTCCACCCGGTTGCTCGTGAGGTAGACGGTGCTGCGCGACCAGGGCGACTGGTTCGGCGACGAGGCATGCGGCATGTAGGGATGGAACAGCACCGCCGTGCCGGCCTTCCCCTTCGGCGCGACCATGCCGTTGGCACGCGCGAGGCGCTCCAGTTCATGGCCCGTGATGGTGTGGGCGCCGTCCTGGTCGACACCGTCCATGGGCAGCACGTCGGCCTTGATCAGCCCTTCCCTGTGCGCACCTGGAATGAAGATCACCGGGCCGTTGAACTCGGTGACCTCGTCCAGGAAGACCGAGATGTTCAGCGCTCTCGGCTCGGGCATGCCGTCGAACTTGTTCCAGTTGGCGAAGTCCTGGTGCCAGGGGAAGTCGAGCTTGCCGAAAGGCTGTTTGTTGATCAGCTTGTACTGGTGGCAGTAGACGTCGCCGCCGAGCAGATCGCGTGTGGGTTCGACCAGGCGCGGATGCCGCAGGAACAGGTCGAACACCGGGTGGTAGTGCTGCACGCCGAAGGCGAGGCGGAACTCGCCACCCTTGCCGCGCCAGACTTCCGGCCGGTTCATTTCGTAGATGTCGGATGCGGCGCGGCGCACCACCGCCACTTCCGCGGGCGTGAAAAGTTCGGGCAGCACCAGGTAGCCGTTGCGCTCGTAGCTTGCGATCTGTTCGGGGGTCAGCATTCGGATGTCTCCTGTTCGATGGATGGGTTGCCGCGCGGGGTTCAGGCCAGCGAGCCCGTGTATTTCTCGACGATGGCCCATACCTCGGGGCCGAACTTCTGTTGCCATTCCTTGTAGAAGCCGGCTTGGGACAGCGTCGCGCGGAACGGCGCGGAGTCGACCTGGTTGAACTTCATGCCCTTGGCCTGCAGCTGCGCCTGCAACGTGCCGGACAGCTCGACCATGTCCTTGCGCTGGCGCAGCGTCGCTTCATGGAAGCGCTGCTTCACCAGGTCCTGCAGGTTGCCGGGCAGGCGCTTCCAGGCGGCGTCGTTGACCGAGGTGACGTAGCCTTCCCAGATGTGGTTGGTGACGGACACGCAGGACTGCACTTCATAGAAGCGCGCGCTGTCGATGAGCGGGAGCGAGTTCTCCTGGCCGTCGACGACGCGCGTCTGCAGCGAGCTGTAGAGCTCGCTGAAGTTGATGGCGGTCGGGGCGGCGCCCAGGGCCTTGAAGAGCGACACGTACATCGGCACCACCGCGACGCGGATCTTGAAACCCTTCAGGTCCTCGGGCGAGGCGATGGCCTTGGAACGCGTGGTCATCTGGCGGAAGCCGTGGTCCCACATGCTGTCGAACACATGGATGCCGAAGCGGCTCACCACGCGGCGCGAATAGGCGCCGAGTTCGCCGTCCATGGCCGCCCACACGGCGTCGTAGTCCTTGAACGCATAGGGGATCGTGAGCGACGCTTTCGGATCGAAGGTGGTCAGGCTGGCGTTGGCCACGCTGAGCATCTGCAAAGCGCCCGATCGCACCTGCGAGATCATGTCGGTGATGCTGCCCAGCGCACCGGCCGAAAACACCTCGATCTCGATGCGCCCTCCGCTGTCCTTGCGGATCGCCTCGCAGGCCTCCATGGCGCGCACCACCTGCGGATGGCTGGCCGGCAGCTCGCTGCCGTACTTGTAGTTGAACTCGGCGGCGTGCGCATAACGCGGCAGGATGAGCGCCGGCAGCGTCGCTGCGCCAGCGGCGCCCAGCACGAAGCGACGTCGCGCGATCGACGGAATGGATTGACGCATCGGTGTCTCCTGGCCGTCAGGCGGCTTCGGTCTCGGACGTGAGCGCCGCAAAGTCGCGGTGCGCCACGTAGTCGGGCCGGGTCGGCCTGCCGATGGCGTTGCTCACCCGGTTGGCCGTGAAGTAGAGGATGTGGCGGGTCCAGGGGCTGATGTTGGGTGTCGAGGCGTGCGCGGTCAGGCCATGGAAGATCGCCACGGTGCCGGTCGGCCCCTTCGGGGACACGATGCCGAACTCGTTCACCAGCTCCTCGATCACCGGACGGTTCAACCGTGCCAGCGTCGTGGTCTCGGCCAGGCCGGCCGGCGTCTCGGCCAGCGACGGAATGCGCCCGCGCCGGTGCGATCCGGGGATGAAGGCGACCGGCCCGTTGAACTCGGTCACGGGATCCAGGTAGACCGAGATGTTGAGCGCCATCGGCGCCGGCATGCCGTCCAGGTCCTGCCAATTGCCGTAGTCCTGGTGCCACGGGAAGTCGAGCGTGCCCATCGGATCCTTGCAGACGATCTTGTACTGGTGGCAGTAGATTTCGCCACCCAGCAGTTGCCGGGCCGTGTCGATCAGCTTCCCGTTGCGCATGAAGCGCTCGAACGGCGGGCTGTAGCGGTGCAGTGCCAGCGCCGCGCAGGTTTCCCCCGCGGCCGACTTGGCGATCTCGGGCCTGTCCATGGCCACGATCCGCGGCATGTCGGCCATGAGCGCGCCGATCTCCTCGGCGCTGAAAAAGGACGGCAGCACCAGGAGGCCGTCGCGCTCGTACTTCTCGACTTGTTGCTGTGTCAGCATGCTTTGTCTCCGTCTTTGTTGTGGGCCGAGTGTCTCCAGCCTTGACGGTGAGCGGAAGTTCAATTTAAGGGTTGATGCCATCGAAAAATTGGATAGCTCCGCGCAGACTCGGGCGAATGGACCTGAGGCAACTGGGCTATTTCGTTTCGATCGCCGAGCACGGCGGCTTTGCCGCGGCGGCGCGGGCGCGCTACATCTCGCAGTCGGCGCTGAGCCGGCAAGTCCAGCTGCTGGAGGAGGAGATCGGTGCGCAACTGCTGGAGCGCAGTTCGCGCGGCATCATGCTGACGCCCGCCGGCCAGATCCTGCTGGACCGCGCGGGGCGGCTGTTCAAGGAAGTGACCCAGCTCAAGGAAGACGTGGTGGCCGAGGCGGAGACGCCGTCGGGGCGCATCGTGCTGGGCCTGACGCCGTCGATGCGCACGTTGTTCGCGGGCAACCTCGTCGAGCACTTCCTGCGGCGTTTTCCGAACGTGCATCTGGGCGTCATCGAAGGCCTTTCGCACACCATGGCCGACTCGCTGTCACGGGGATTGTGCGACGTGGCAGTGTTCATCCGTGACGATGCCAAGGGCCGCGCGCTGTCCACGCGCAAGCTGGTCGACGAACCGCTGGTGATCGCCGGCCAGTCGCGTGCCGGACTGCGCATGGACACGCCGGTCGACGTGGCGCTGGTGGCGCGGCACCCGCTGATCGTCTCGCGCTCCAACCGCGTGACGACGGGGCTCGAGAAGGAGGCCGTGCGGATCGGCCAGCCCCTGAACATCATCATCGACGTGCAGCCGTTGCACCTGAGCATCGACCTGGTCTGCCGCGGCGTGGCGCACATGGTGGTCCCGTTCTCGGCCGCGGTGACGGAGTACGAAGCCGGCTTCATATCGATGGCGCCGATCAAGGGCTTCGATACGGGCTGGGTCGTCGCCTGGCCAAGCGACCGGAAGATCTCCACCGCCACCATGCGGCTGGTCGAGGCCGTTCAGTCGGAGGTGCAGGCCCTGAACCTGGGCGAACGGCTGAAGCGTGCCACCGGATGACCTGACGCCAACGCAGTCGTGACGCTGTCGTCGCCAATCTCGCTGCCAACGGCCGCCGGGGACCGGCACGACACGGCCCGGCTTATGCATGGCCGGGGGGATCGATAGTCGGTCCAGGCCACTTGGATCGACGTTTCCATTCGTGCATATTTCTGCTTTCTGCAGATGCCCCGGACAGAGGAGCGACGATGTCAGGCGATCGACCTCACGTTGAATCGATGACAGGACACGAGGAATCGATGTCCTCATTGATTGAGGAAATCTACGAAGCCGCCTTGGGTGCTCGCGGGTGGGGTGGCGTCATGGCGATGATGAAGGAGCGCTTCCGATCGAGCGCTGAAACCTTCTATTTCCTGGACTTCGAGGCCAGGCGCTCGCGGCCTGTCCATCTTGGTGGCATCACGGACGATTGGTATGCGTCCTTCGCCATGAAGTACTTCACCAAGGACAACCCCTGGATCACCCATACCGGTGCATTGCACCAGCCGAGGGTGATCCGCACCAATGAGCGTCTCGCGGCGTACACGCAGGATCCCGAGATCCTCTATCGATCGCAGTACTACAACGAGTGGATGAGGCCCCAGGGCCTCAAGTACACGATCGGCAACACGCTGAGGACCGACAGCGGCACGATCGTCAACATGACCCTGCTCCGGGACGCCGATGCGCGCACGTTCCAGCCCGCGGAGGTCGCGGCATTCGAGCAGTTGAGCCGCCATCTCGAGCGTGCCTTGCGGGTCGGCGTTCAACTCGAGTCGGCGACCGTCGAGCGTGACCGTTTCGCAGCCATCTTCGAGCAATCGGCGCATGGCCTGGTCATATTGGACATGCGCGGCAAGGTGCTTCATTTCAATCCGGCCGCTCGCAGGCTGCTCGAACATCGAGATGGCCTGGCGCTGTCCCACAACCGGCTTCAGGCGATCAACGCCGATGACCAGCGCCAACTGGATTCGCTGCTCAGGCCTTTCCTGCGCGGTCATGCGGTCACGGCCATCGGCGCGCCGGCGGGTATCGTGATTCGGCGGCCGGCCACGGGGCCTTTGCTGGTCAACGTCGCGCCGTTGCCGCAACGCCGCCAGCTCCTGCTGGGATCCGGGCCTGCCATCCTGATGACGATGACGGACCCGGCAGCCGCACGAATGCCGAAAGGACAGGCGCTGAGCCTTCGCTACGCGTTGACTGCGGCCGAATGGCGTCTTGCCCAGCGGCTGATCCAGGGCGAAAGCCTGAGGGAGATCGCAGCGGCTGACGGCCTTTCCTATGAAACCTTGCGTGGTTACCTGAAGGCGCTGTTCCAGAAAACGGGTACGAACCGGCAGGCACAACTGGTCGCGCACTTGATGCGTGAATCTGCGAGCCTGTGAATCGGAACGGACTCGAGCGCCAGAGACAGGTCGATTTGCACTGATCCCTCCAATTGGGGGGTGTGCAAGTAAATCGCACTACCTAAACTGAATGCACGTCCCTCGGAGGCGGGCGGCATTCCAAGGGGGAACGGCCGCATCGCCCTGGTTCTCGACGCTCGAGGAGCCAACTGTGAACAGCATGTTATCGATCGCCGCGTTGATGGTGTTTCTCGCGGCCGCGGCCTATATGGCGCGCAAGGCGTGGATCGAAACACACAGCGGAAGCACCGCTGTCCCGATGAAGGAAGCGACCTTCATCTATGTCAAGGAGCGCTGGCTGCTCGCCTCCCTGGGTGCAGTGCTCTCGGTTCTTTTCGCCTTCTGGGGACTGTTCTTCTTCTTCATCATCTACTGCTTCTTCAGCAAGGGAGCGGGCGGCTATCGCCTCAAGGCCGGCCGGAAGCGCTACACGGCATTGACCGCGGCGGAACGATCGGCATGGCAGATCGAACTGGGTTCCGATCGCGAGCTGCGTCTGCGAACGATCGACGACATGATCTCCGAGAAGAAGCGGGTGATGAGCCATGCGGCCTTCTTCGACTGGCAGAAGAGTTGGCTGTATTTCAATCTCAGCCGTTCGCTGGCAACCATGGACAGCAAGGAGCTGGAATTCCTTCGCTTGACGGAAACGCTCTACACGATGGGCGCCCTGTCCGACGACCGGTACAACCATTGCCGCTTCAGCCTGATCTGGGGCAATGGCAAGGCGAGTGTGGAACGCTACGAGTTCGCCGGCGCGGGCTGGGACAGCGTCAACGTGCGCGACGGCCAGAGTGCGGTGCGCTACGTGATGGATCTCCACAATGCCGGCGTCGACAGCACGGTCAACGAGTTGCTGGGCCATCTGGAACACCAGGTGGAAGCCTCTGCACCCGACTCCAACCTGGGCATCGTGCTGTCCGGCTTCAGCAAGCGCCTGAGCGGCGGCAATGCCTGGCTGTCGGCCGAAGAGGCACTCGCACCCACGTCGGTCTTCAGGCTTCACAAGGATCGTGTGGAGAAGGAGCAGGTGCTCCACCTCGGTCCGCTGGAAGGCAGCGACATGCCGTTGACCTACACCGGCGAAGGCGCACTGATCACCGTCGCGCCGTCGCGCTCGGGCAAGACCCAGTGCCACGTGTATCCGGCACTGCTGTCCTGGCGAGGGCCGGCGGTGGTGCTGGACGTCAAGGGCGAGATCTACGCCGAAACCAGCAAGTGGCGCGCCGAGAACGTGGGTCCGGTGTACAAGTTCAGCCCGCTGGACCCCGCCAGCAGCCATTGCTACAACCCGCTGAGTTTCATCCGTCAGGAGAGCGACTGGATCTGGGCGGACGCGCGCTTTCTGGCGGACATGATGATCGTGCCGTCCGGCGCCGCCGACCCCTTCTGGGAGAACAAGGCGCGCGACGTGCTGCAGGCGGCCATCGCCTATGTGAGCTATTCGAACGGCCCGGACCAGCGGCCGATGTCGCGCATCATGGACATCATCCACGGCGGCCGGGCCTGGGACGAG
>CAIQMJ010000300.1 GCA_903872875.1 uncultured Variovorax sp. | reverse complement strand
ATCACCTGTTCCAGTTCATCGAGAAGCTGCTGCGGGAACTGCCGGGGGAAGGGAAGGGCGCGACGCTGGCCGATCACGGTGCGGGCAAGTCCTACCTGGGCTTCATCATCTACGACCTGTTCTTCAAGGCGCTCGGTAGTGACGGCACTGGAGGTCACGTTTACGGCATCGAGACGCGCAGCGAGCTGATCGAACGGTCCCGCGAGCTGGCCGACCGGCTTGGTTTCGACCGCATGTCCTTCCTGAACCTCACCGTGGCCGAGTCGACCCATGCGCGGGAGTTGCCCGCGCAGATCGACGTCGTGACGGCGTTGCATGCCTGCGACACCGCGACCGACGATGCGATCGCCTTCGGCCTCGAGAAGAAGGCGAAGTTCATGGTGCTGGTGCCGTGTTGCCAGGCCGAGGTGGCGGCCTGCCTGCGCGAAAGCAAGGCGCTGTCGCTGTCGCGGACGCCGCTCGCCGAACTGTGGCGCCACCCGTTGCACACGCGCGAAATCGGCAGCCAGCTGACCAACGTGTTGCGCTGCCTGTACCTGGAAGCGAGCGGCTACCAGGTCACCGTGACCGAACTCGTCGGTTGGGAGCACAGCATGAAGAACGAGCTCATCATCGCGCGCCGAACCGGCCACGCCAAGGCGAGCGCTTCGGAGCGGCTGCGCGCGCTGCTCGACCAGTTCGGGCTGGTGTCGCTGATGGACACGCGCTTCCGCCTGCACTGACGGTCGATTCGCCACGCTTCCCGGACATCGCCATGGCCCGACTGCCGCGACTGACGCTCGCCAATGCACCGCACCATGTGATCCAGCGCGGAAACAATCGGCAGGCGGTGTTCTTCGAGCCTCCGGACTACGAACGGATGCTCGCGCTGATGGCCGAGCAGGCGCCACGCTTCGGTGTCGCGCTCCATGCCTATGTGCTGATGGAAAACCACTTCCACTTGCTGGCAACGCCGACGACCGACGAAGGCCTGCCCAAATTCATGCAGGCGGTCGGTCGCAGCTATGTGCGCTGGTTCAACGACCGGCATGGACGCAGCGGGACGCTGTGGGAAGGCCGGTACCGCGCGACCGTGTTGCAGGCGGAACGTTACTTGCTCACCTGCATGGCCTACATGGATCTGAATCCGGTCCGCGATGGACTTGTGGCGGAGGCGCGCGATTATGTGTGGTCGAGTCATCGCCACTACGCCGGATTGCGGAGCGACCGGCTGGTGACGCCGCATCCGCTGTACTGGGCGCTCGGCAACACGCCCTTCGCGCGGGAGGCAGCCTACGCCGACTTGGTGCAGGCGGGCATCGGCCGCCGCGACCAGACGGTGCTGACCGATGCGACGCTGCAGGGTTGGGTGGCCGGCGATGCGGACTTCGTGCAGGCACTCCAGGCATCCACGCCACGCCGATTGACAAAGGCGCGCGCAGGACGTCGCCCAATTGCGCCGCAGAGTTGATTCTTTGGTTTGCAGCGATTCGGAGCTGCAGCTCGTTTTAATCTGTCCCCCAATAAGCTCTAAGCAAATTTCAAGAAATCTAATTGGAATCCGACCCCGATTAAAACGCTTGGCATTGTTTGTGCAACGCAATACGATCCGGATCCCTGCGAAAAAAATGAAGGAGTGCGCCCCATGACAACGGATGCCGAAATCCAGTACCTCGAACAACACGGGTTGTATTCGTCCGCCAACGAGCACGATGCCTGCGGCCTCGGCTTCGTGGCGCATATCAAGGGCGAAAAGCGGCACGACATCGTGACGCAGGCGCTCAAGATCCTCGAGAACATCGACCATCGCGGGGCCGTTGGTGCCGACAAGCTGATGGGCGACGGCGCCGGCATACTGATCCAGATTCCCGATGCGCTGTACCGCGAGGAAATGGGCAAGCAGGGCGTGACGCTGCCGCCTTACGGCGAATACGGCGTCGGCATGATCTTCCTGCCGAAGGAACATGCCTCCCGCATGGCGTGCGAGCAGGAGATGGAACGCGCCATCAAGGCCGAGGGCCAGGTGCTGCTGGGCTGGCGAGACGTGCCGGTCAACCGCGAGATGCCGATGTCGCCGGCCGTCAAGAAGACCGAGCCGATCCTGCGCCAGGTGTTCATCGGCCGTGGCAACGACGTGATCGTGCAGGACGCGCTGGAGCGCAAGCTGTACGTGATCCGCAAGACCGCCAGCGCGAACATCCAGAATCTCGCGCTCAAGCACAGCAAGGAATATTACGTTCCGAGCATGTCGAGCCGCACGGTGGTCTACAAGGGCCTGCTGCTGGCCGACCAGGTCGGTACCTACTACTTCGACCTGCAGGATGAACGCTGCGTCTCGGCGATCGGCCTGGTGCATCAGCGCTTCTCGACCAACACCTTCCCGAAGTGGCCTCTGGCCCACCCGTACCGCTACGTCGCCCACAACGGCGAAATCAACACGGTGCGCGGCAACTACAACTGGATGAAAGCGCGCGAAGGCGTGATGTCGTCGCCGGTGCTCGCCGCCGACCTCAAGAAGCTGTACCCGATCAGCTTCGCCGGCCAGTCCGACACCGCCACCTTCGACAACTGCCTCGAGCTGATGACGATGGCCGGCT
>CAIQMJ010000299.1 GCA_903872875.1 uncultured Variovorax sp. | reverse complement strand
TCGTCTCCACGCCGATGATGCCGACGATGATGTCCGCCGGCACGCCGAACTCGGCTTCGGCGCGGGCCAGCGTGCTCGCGTTGGCGCGCCAGAAACGCACGCCGGCCGCGATCCGCACCGGGTCGATGAAGCGGCTGCGGTAGGCGCGCCAGTTCTTCGGCGTGCCCTTGGCGGGCGGCAGCATCAGGCGCGGCACGCTGGGCAGCAGGCGCGCGCGGCCGATGGTGGCGCGCACCCATTCACGGTCGAGGTCGCGCCGCGCGGCAACGTCATCGGCGAACGCCATCGCATCGTCGCGGGTGGCGTACAGCGGGCCGTTGCGGACAGGCGTCGCCGAAGCGCGCGGTCCGGCGGCCGTGCGCTTGCTGGCGGTCGGCTTGGACGATTTCTGTGTTGTGGGCTTGCGGGGCTTGTGCGTTTCCGTCGCTGCGGAAGACGCGCCGCCCGCCAGCAGCGCGAGCAGCGCCAGCGACGTGACGGCGAGGGAAATGTGGCATCGCATCGGCCGATTGTGACGCGACCGGGCAGGCCATGGAGTCCCTCATTTGCGCCTCTTCATCGACCATCACCGTGTTAAGCTGACCTGGCAAACGGACTGGCTTTGCAGCCAGGCCCGCCTTGCATCCATCCGCAAACAACACACCGCAGGGCGAGCCGGCTCCACGCCGCGTGAGGTCGACGATCTGCGCGGCGACGACGACCGAGACATGGGCAAAACCGGCTACTTCACACACCGCGACTGCTGGAAGCACGACATGGGCGGTGGGCACCCGGAATGCCCGCAGCGCCTCGACGCCATCGAAGACCGGCTGCTGCTCACCGGTGTCGGCGACGCCATGGAGCGCGGCGAGGTACCACTGGCCACGCTGGCGCAGATCACGCGGGCCCACAGCGTGGCGCATCTCGAATACCTCGAATCGCTCAGCCAGCGCCTGGTGGCCGACGGCCCGGCCGGTGGCCCGGCGCACGCGATGCTCGACCCCGACACTTACCTCATGCGCGACACGCTGCTGGCCGCGCGCCGTGCCGCCGGCGCCGCCATTGCGGCGACCGATGCGGTGATCGGGGGGCAGCTCGAAAACGCCTTCTGCGCCGTGCGACCGCCCGGCCACCATGCCGGCCGAGAGCAGGCGATGGGCTTCTGCTTCCTGAACAACGTCGCGATCGCGGCGCGACATGCGCTCGAAGTGCACGGGCTGGATCGCGTGGCCGTCGTCGACTTCGATGTGCACCACGGCAACGGCACCGAGAACATCCTGGCCGGCGATCCGCGCGTGCTGATGGTCGGCATCTTCCAGCACCCTTTCTTCCCGTACAGCGACATCGACCATCCGGCCGACAACATGCTGAACCTGCCCGTGCCTGCCTACACCAAGGGCATGGATGTGCGCGAGCTGATCGAGATGATGTGGATGCCCCGGCTGGACGCCTTCAGGCCCCAGATGATCTTCGTGAGCGCCGGTTTCGATGCGCACCGTGACGACGACCTGGGCCAGCTCAACATGAACGAAAACGACTTTGCGTGGATCACCGCGCGGATTCGCGATGTGGCAAAGCACCATGCGCATGGGCGCATCGTGTCGATGCTCGAAGGGGGCTACAACCTCGACGCGCTCGCCCGCAGCGTCGAACTCCATCTGCGCGAACTGGCCGACCTCTGAGAATGGATTTCAGCGACTTCACCCAGCGCCTGTCCCAGATCCACGCGCGCACCGTCTGGATCGAACTCGGCTTCCTGGTCACCTGCGTCGTGCTCGCCTGGGCGGTATCGCGCTGGTTCGGCCGCGACCAGCCGAAGGACTCGATCTGGTTCGGCGAACGCACTTTCGACGGCCTGCTGTTCCCGTTGCTCGCGCTGATGCTCACCGAGCTTGCGCGGCGCATCGTGCTCGGCTTCCAGCCGGTGATCGTGCTGCGGATCGCGGTGTCGGTGTTCCTGTCGCTGGTCGCGATCCGACTTTTTGCGCGCGTGCTGCGCGCCGTCTTCCCGGACTCCGCCTTGGTGCGGCTGGTCGAGCGGACCGTGTCCTGGGTCGCCTGGGTTGCCGCCGTGCTGTGGATCGTCGGCCTGCTGCCGCCGGTGCTGGCGGAGCTCGACGAGATCACGCTGGCCTTCGGCAAGGCCCGCGTGAGCGTGCGCACGATCTTCGAAGGCGTGCTGTCGGCTGGCGTCGTGATGGTGATTGCGCTGTGGATCTCGGCCGCCATCGAGAAGCGCGTGCTGCGCGAGGCCGTGACCGACCTGTCGATGCGCAAGGTGGCGTCGAATGCGCTGCGCGCGACGCTGCTGCTGGTCGGGCTGTTGTTCGCGCTGTCGGCGGTGGGCGTGGACCTCACGGCGTTGTCGGTGCTCGGCGGCGCGGTCGGCGTCGGCCTGGGCTTCGGTCTGCAGAAGCTCGCTGCCAACTACGTGAGCGGATTCGTGATCCTGCTGGAGCGCTCGATCCGGATCGGCGACAACGTCAAGGTCGACAGTTTCGAAGGCCGCATCACCGACATCAAGACCCGCTACACGCTCATCCGCGCGACCAGCGGGCGCGAGGCGATCGTGCCGAACGAGTCGCTGATCACCAGTCGTGTCGAGAACCTGTCCCTGTCCGACCGCAAGTTCTCGCTCACCACCACCGTCGTCGTCGGCTACGACAGCAACGTGGCGCAGGTGCAGTCCATCCTGTGCGAAGCCGCGGTGGCCCAGCCGCGCGTGCTGACCGATCCGGCGCCCGTGGCCTACCTGTTGAATTTCGCGCCCGACGGGCTGGAGTTCACCCTGATGTTCTGGGTCGCAGACCCCGACAAGGGCAAGGACAACCTGCGTTCGGCCATCAACATCACGGTGCTCGACGGGCTGCGTGCCGCGGGCATCGACATTCCGTATCCGCAGCGCGTGCTGCGCGTCGAGTCGCTGCCGGAATCACTCTCGCAGCCGGTGGCACAGAGGGTCGAGCCTCCTCTATAATTATTTATAAAAAAGCACGGTCGTTCTTTTCTGGCGCCCACACGGCCAGGTCTGTATCCCGGAGCCCGTCGAAAAACCGACTTCTCTAGAATGGTCGGCTGTCCCGAATTCACTCATTTTTGCAATCAATGGAGTCAAGGCAATGAAGGTTCTGGTACCTGTCAAGCGGGTCGTCGATTACAACGTCAAGGTTCGCGTCAAGAGTGACGGCAGCGGTGTGGACATCGCCAACGTCAAGATGAGCATGAACCCGTTCGACGAAATCGCCGTCGAAGAAGCGGTCCGCTTGAAGGAGAAGGGCGTCGTCACCGAGGTGATCGCCGTGTCCTGCGGCGACACCAAATGCCAGGAAACCCTGCGCACCGCCATGGCCATCGGGGCCGACCGCGGCATCCTGGTCGAGACCACCGAAGAACTCCAGCCGCTGGCCGTCGCCAAGCTGCTGAAGGCGCTGGTCGACAAGGAACAGCCCCAGCTGATCATCCTGGGCAAGCAGGCCATCGACGACGACGCCAACCAGACCGGCCAGATGCTGGCCGCACTGGCCGACCTGCCGCAAGCCACCTTCGCCTCGAAGGTCGACGTGTCGGGCGACAAGGTCACCGTCGCACGCGAAGTCGACGGCGGTGCCGAGACCCTCACGCTCACGCTGCCCGCTGTCATCACGACCGACCTGCGCCTGAACGAGCCGCGCTACGTCACGCTGCCGAACATCATGAAGGCGAAGAAGAAGCAGCTCGACGTCTTCAAGCCCGAGGACCTCGGCGTCGACGTCAAGCCGCGCCTGAAGACCCTGAAGGTCTCGGAGCCGCCGAAGCGCGGTGCCGGCGTCAAGGTGGCCGATGTCGCCGCCCTGGTGGACAAACTGAAGAATGAAGCGAAGGTGATCTGAACATGACCGCACTTGTTATTGCCGAACACGACCACGCCAGCATCAAGCCGGCCACCCTCAACACCGTGACCGCCGCACTCGCCTGCGGTGGCGACGTCCACGTGCTCGTGGCTGGTGCCAATGCCGCTGAAGCCGGCAAGGCCGCCGCGCAGATCGCCGGCGTCAGCAAGGTCATCGTTGCCGACAGCCCGAGCCTGGCCGAGAACCTGGCCGAGAACGTCGCAGCGCAGGTGCTCGCGATCGCCTCGAACTACAGCCACATCCTGTTCCCCTCGACCGCCAACGGCAAGAATGTCGCGCCGCGCGTGGCTGCCAAGCTGGACGTCGCTCAGATCAGCGACATCACCAAGGTCGACAGCCCCGACACCTTCGAGCGCCCGATCTACGCCGGCAACGCCATCGCGACCGTGCAGAGCAGCGACGCGACCAAGGTCATCACCGTGCGCACGACCGGCTTCGACGCCGCCGCTGCGACCGGCGGCAGCGCCACGGTGGAAGCCGCCGAAGGCGTGGCCGATTCGGGCAAGTCCAGCTTTGTCGGACGTGAAGTCACGAAGAGCGCACGCCCTGAACTGACCGCCGCCAAGATCATCGTCTCGGGCGGCCGCGCGCTGGGCAGCGCCGAGAAGTTCCAGGAAGTGATGGCGCCGCTGGCCGACAAGCTGAACGCGGGCCTGGGCGCATCGCGTGCGGCCGTCGATGCCGGCTATGCACCGAACGACTGGCAAGTGGGCCAGACCGGCAAGATCGTCGCACCGCAGCTGTACATCGCAGCCGGCATTTCGGGCGCTATCCAGCATCTGGCCGGCATGAAGGATTCCAAGGTGATCGTGGCGATCAACAAGGACGAAGAAGCGCCGATCTTCTCGGTGGCCGACTATGGCCTGGTTGCCGACCTGTTCGTGGCGGTGCCGGAGCTGGTCAAGGCCCTGTAAGAACGCGCGGAGCACACATCACCTGAAGAAGGTCCAGGGCATCGTTCGCGATGCCCTTTTCGTATCTGCAGCAGACGCTGCACGTGGAGACTGAGACATGAGTTATATCGCCCCGCTCAAGGACATGCTGTTCGACATCGAGCACCTCGCGAACATCGCGCAGGTCGCCAGGATGCCGGGCCTGGAAGACGCCGGCCTCGAGACCGCGCAGGCCGTGCTGGAAGAATGCGCACGCTTCAACCAGGACGTGGTCGCGCCGCTGAACGTCGCGGGCGACCGCGAACCCTCGTCGTTCAAGGACGGCGTGGTGACGACCACCAAGGGCTTCAAGGAAGCCTTCGCACAGTACGCCGCGGGCGGCTGGCAGGGCTTGCAGCATCCGGCGGACTTCGGCGGCCAGGGCCTGCCGAAGACCATCGGCGCGGCATGCGGCGAGATGCTCAACTCGGCCAACATGAGCTTCGCGCTGTGCCCGCTGCTGAGCGACGGCGCGATCGAGGCACTGCTCACCGCCGGTTCCGACGAACTCAAGGCCGTGTACCTCGAGAAGCTGGTCAGCGGCCAGTGGACCGGCACCATGAACCTCACCGAGCCGCAGGCCGGCAGCGACCTCGCGCTGGTGCGCAGCCGCGCCGAGCCGCAGCCCGACGGCACCTACAAGGTCTTCGGCACGAAGATCTTCATTACCTATGGCGAGCACGACATGGCCGA
>CAIQMJ010000298.1 GCA_903872875.1 uncultured Variovorax sp. | reverse complement strand
CCGACCTTGGTAAGCGCCAGAGCGTCGAGCTTCGCGCTGCCCCAGACTTCGAGGACCATGAAGACCCTTTTGCTCTCGTTCGCCGGGATCGTCGCCGCCACGGCCTTGCCGCTTCATGCGCAGGAGCGCGTCTGGCGCTGTGGCAATGCGTACACGAATAACGCAGCCATGGCCCAGGAGCGTGGGTGCAAGGTGATGGAAGGCGGCAACGTCACGGTGGTTCGCGGCACGCGGCCTGCCGGGGGCGGTTCTGCGGGTACGGCCGTCGCTTCGGCGTCGGCGCCGCCCGGCAGTCCTCGGGTCGAAGGCTCCGATCAGCGTTCGCGTGATGGCGAAGCCCGCTCCATCCTGGAAGCCGAACTCCGAAAGGCCGAATCGCGCCGAGCGGAGCTTCAGCGCGACTACAACAACGGTGAGCCCGAAAAACAAGGCAGCGAGAGCCGCAACTATCAGAAGTACCTCGATCGCGTCGCCGACATGAAGGCAGAGATCGCGCGCAACGACATGGACATCGCAGGCATCCGGCGCGAACTCGGCCGCCTGCAACCCTCTACCGGTACACCTTGACCATGGCATTCGGCAAGCCCGCAGCGGCATCCAAACGTTTTCAGACCTTCGATCTGCTCTCCACGCTGATCGGCGTGATCAAGAGCGACGGCACCCTGCTGTTCGCCAACGCGGCGCTCGAGGACGCACTCGGCACCTCGCGGCGCACGCTCGAAGGCTCGCAGTTCGGCGCCTGCTTCCACGAGCCGCACGTGCTTCGAACGGCGATCGATGGGGCGCGCAGCAACGATTTCGCCACCTTGCGCTACGAGGCCTTCCTGCGCCGCGTGAACCACGAGCTGATGCCCGTGCAGGTCACGCTGGCCCAGGGCGACAAGTCCGGCGAGTTCGTCATCGAGATGTCGCCGCTCGAACAACAGGTGCGTCAGGACCGCGAAGAGCGTCTGCTCGACCAGGCGCAGGCAAACAAGGAGCTGATCCGCAATCTGGCGCACGAGATCAAGAATCCGCTTGGCGGCATCCGCGGCGCGGCGCAGCTGCTGCAGATGGAGGTCGAATCGCGAGACCTCATCGAATACACGCAGGTCATCATCCATGAGGCCGATCGGCTGCAGACCCTGGTCGACCGGTTGCTGGCGCCGCACCGGCGGCCGCATGTGGTGGGCGACGTCAACATCCACGAAGTCTGCGAGCGCGTGCGTTCGGTCATCCTGGCCGAGTTCCCGCGCGACCTGCACATCGAACGCGACTTCGACGTGTCGATCCCGGAATTTCGCGGCGACCGCGAGCAGCTGATCCAGGCCACCCTGAACATCGTCCATAACGCCGCGCAGGCCTTGTCGGAGCGCCGTGCGGCGGGCGATGCGTGCATCACTTTCAAGACCCGCATCGCGCGTCAGGTGATCTTCAACAAGCAGTGGTATCGACTGGCACTGGAATTGCATGTCATCGACAACGGACCGGGTGTACCGGATGCGATCAAGGACCGCATTTTTTACCCGTTGGTGTCCGGCAGGGATGGTGGGACGGGACTGGGGCTGACGCTCGCGCAAACCTTCGTGCAACAGCACCATGGCGTGATCGAGTGCGACAGCGTGCCCGGCCGGACCGATTTCAAAATATTGATACCGCTGCCATAGCAGCAAGGCGACAAGGAGCTGCATGAAGCCGATCTGGATAGTAGATGACGACCAATCGATCCGCTTCGTGCTGGAAAAGGCGTTGTTGCGCGAGGACCTTCCCACGCGCAGTTTCACCAATACACGCGAAGTGCTGGCTGCCCTCGAAGTGGCGGCCGACGATGAAATGCAGGGGCCGCAGGTCCTGGTGAGCGACATCCGCATGCCGGGTGGTTCGGGTCTCGATCTGCTCGACAAGGTCAAGGCGAAGCACCCCGGCCTGCCCGTCATCATCATGACGGCGTTCTCCGACCTCGACAGCGCCGTGTCGGCTTTCCAGGGCGGCGCCTTCGAATACCTTCCCAAGCCCTTCGACCTGCCACGCGCCGTCGAACTCATCCGCCGCGCCGTGGACGAAAGCCAGCGCGAAGAGGTGGCCGAGGAACGCATGGCGGCTGCGCCCGAGATGCTGGGCCAGGCGCCTGCGATGCAGGACGTGTTCCGCGCGATCGGTCGGCTGTCGCAGAGCAACGTGACGGTGCTGATCACCGGCGAATCGGGTTCGGGCAAGGAACTGGTGGCGCGTGCGTTGCACAAGCATTCGCCGCGAACCAACGGGCCTTTCGTGGCGATCAATACGGCGGCGATCCCGAAGGACCTGCTCGAGAGCGAGCTGTTCGGCCATGAACGTGGCGCCTTCACCGGCGCCCAGACCATGCGCCGCGGCCGGTTCGAACAAGCCGAGGGTGGCACGCTGTTTCTCGACGAAATCGGCGACATGCCTTTCGACCTCCAGACGCGCTTGCTGCGCGTGCTGAGCGACGGCCATTTCTATCGTGTCGGCGGCCACAACTCGGTTAAGGCCAATGTGCGCGTGATCGCGGCGACCCACCAGGACCTGGAGCAACGCGTCAAGCTCGGCGGCTTCCGCGAGGACTTGTTCCACCGCCTCAACGTGATCCGCCTGCGCCTGCCTGCGCTGCGCGAGCGCGGCGAGGACGTGCCTGCGCTCACCCGCCATTTCCTGCAGCAGAGCGCCAAGCAACTGGGCGTCGAGCCCAAGCGCATCTCGGATGCGGCGCTTGCGCGGCTAGCGACCTTCGGTTTTCCCGGCAACGTGCGCCAGTTGGAGAATATCTGCCACTGGCTGACGGTCATGGCGCCAGCGCAACTCATCGAGGCGAAGGACCTCCCGCCCGAAGTGATGGCCGTGCAGCCCGGTGAAGCACCTGCAGCGGTGCCTGTCGCCGCTGCCGCTCTGGCGCCGGCCGCGGCGCCGGTCGCCGCGATGCCCGCGGCGGCGATGGAGCATGACGCGATGCCGGCGTCTTCGGCCGCAGCGGCGGCGTCTCCGGCAGCTGTCGTCCCGTCCCCCATCGAAGCGGGTGCGCTGGGCGGTTGGGAGATCGGCCTGGAGCTCGAGGCGCAGACGCTGCTTGCCGCCGGTCGTACCGATGTCTGGGACGCGCTGTCGCGTCGATTCGAATCGCGGTTGATCCTCACCGCGCTGGCCAACACGCGCGGACGCCGCATCGAAGCCGCTCAGAAGCTGGGTATCGGCCGCAACACCATCACGCGCAAGATCCAGGAGTTGGGCCTGGAGTAATCACGGGCCTGGCGTTCGTCCCGGGTGCGGGAGGCCGCCGGGCGCTGAGAGAGGCGCTGATCTCAGGCGCCGAGATTCAGTTCGAGCACCACCGGCGCGTGGTCGCTCGGCTTCTCCCATTTGCGCGGAACACGGTCGATCACGCAGCTTGTCGCCTTGGGCACCAACGGCGCGCTGACCAGGATGTGGTCGATGCGCAGGCCGCGGTTCTTCTGGTAGCCCAGCATGCGGTAGTCCCACCAGGAGAAGCTCTTCTCGGGCTGGGTGAACAGCCTGAAGGCATCCGTCAGTCCGAGGTCGATGAGCGATTGGAAATGCGCGCGTTCCTCGCTCGTGTGATGGATGGTCTCGCGCAGGCCGACGGGGTCGAAGCTGTCGCGGTCTTCGGGCGTGATGTTGAAGTCGCCCAGCAGCACGAGGTTCGGATGCGCGGCCATCTCGGCACGCAGCCACTCGCGCAGTGCGTCGAGCCATTGGAGCTTGTAGGCGAACTTGTCGCTGCCGGGCGCCTGGCCGTTGACGAAGTAACCATTCACCACGCGCAAGGGTCCGGTCGGCGTATCGATGGTCGCAGCGATCACACGGGACTGCTCGTCGCTGAAACCGGTGATGTTCCGCACGACGTCGCGCGCCGGCACGAGGCTCAGGATGGCAACGCCGTTGTAGGTCTTCTG
>CAIQMJ010000297.1 GCA_903872875.1 uncultured Variovorax sp. | reverse complement strand
TGCAGCAGTCGATCCGGCTGCTGCAGTTGTCGACGCTCGAACTGAGCCAGGAAGTCGAGCAGATGCTCGACGAAAACCCTTTCCTCGAGCGCACCGCGGAAGAAGCGGCGCGCGAGGAATTCGGCGTGGATACGGCCGACGCGCCGCCGCCGCGGGACGACGATTTCAGCGCCGGCCCATCGACCTCGTCCACTGCCAGCACCGAAACTTCCACTGCGACCGAAGCCGAAACGCAGACGGTCGACGCGGTCGAGGCGCAGCCCGATTGGGAAGGCGACGGCACGGTCGAACTCACGCCCGACGACAGCGAGTGGGGCAGCGACGCGCCCGCGCGCAACAACAACCTGGGCGACGACGAGCGCGCCGACGCCACCGAACTGGCGCGCAGCCAGGAGTCGCTGCAGTCCTTCCTGCACCGGCAGGCGCTCAGCCTGCGGCTCGGCGAGAACGACCGCGCCGCGCTGCGCTTCCTGATCGAGTCGCTCAACGACGACGGGTATCTCGAAGACACGCTGCCCTCGCTCGCCGCGGGCCTGGCTGGCGACGACAACGACCAGTTCGACGACCTGGTGCATCACTTCCAGGTCGCGCTCGGCCTGCTGCAAAGCCTGGAGCCGGTCGGCGTCGGGGCGCGCGATCTCGGCGAATGCCTGTCGATCCAGCTGAAGGCGCTGGCCTCGCCGAGCGATTCCGACGAAGCGCGCCAGATCCGCAAGACCGCCATCGCGATCTGCAAGCAGCCGATGGAACTGCTGGCTCGGCGCGACTTCAAGCGCCTGGCCACGCTCACGCGCAGCAACGAGGACGAGGTACGCAGCGCACTGCAGCTGATCGCCACGCTCGAGCCCAAGCCGGGCCGGCGCTTCGTTGACGTGGAGCGCAACGTGATCGTTCCCGACGTGATCGTCACGCGCACCGGCCGCGGCACCAACATCAAGTTCCGGGTGATGCTCAATCCCGATGTGATGCCGCGCCTGCGCGTGCATGACATCTATGCCGGTGCGCTCAAGTCGCACAAGGGCGAGGGTAGCCAGGCGCTGTCGCAGCGGCTGCAGGAGGCGCGCTGGTTCATCAAGAACATCCAGCAGCGCTTCGACACCATCCTGCGCGTGTCGAACGCGATCGTGGAGCGCCAGAAGAGCTTCTTCATCCACGGCGAGCTGGCGATGCGGCCGCTGGTGCTGCGCGAGATCGCCGACGAACTCGGCCTGCACGAGTCGACCATCAGCCGCGTGACGACCGCCAAGTACATGTCGACGCCATACGGCACGGTCGAGCTCAAGTACTTCTTCGGCTCGGCGCTCGGCACCGAGACCGGCGGCAACGCATCGAGCACGGCGGTGCGCGCGCTGATCAAGCAGTTCGTCAGCTCCGAAAGCGTGAAGAAGCCGCTGTCGGACAGCCAGATATCGGAAATGCTCAAGGAACAGGGCATCGACTGCGCGCGCCGCACGGTCGCCAAGTATCGCGAGGCGCTGCGTATTGCGCCGGCGAATCTGCGCAAGGCGCTCTGAGGTCTCCGCCTGCCTGCGGTGTCAGGAGACTTTCGCTGCGCGCCGGTCTGCCGCCTGCAGCACGGCCCGCAGTTCGGCCGGCTGCACCGGCTTGCGCAGCGAATGCCAGCCGTGCGTCTTCGCGAGCTTGCGCGCGGCGCCGTCGATGTCGGCAGACACCAGCGCGATCGTCAGCGTGGGTTGCAGCGTCTGGAGCCGCTCGGCCAGCGCGATGCCGTCCAACTCGCCGGGAAGCCGGATGTCGCACAAGGCCACGTCGACCGCATGCAGGTCGGCCAGCGCGAGCGCCTCGGCCGCACTCTCGTAGACGCGCGGCGTCGCGCCCCATAGCCGAAGGAGCGCGGCGAGGCTGTCCGCGACCACGGCGTTGTCTTCGATCACCAGTACGGCCAGGCCGGGGCGCAGCGTGTCGCCGGCGTGTCCGGTGTCGTCGCCCGGCTGCGGTGGCTCGGACCGGGGCGCCGGCATCTCCATGCCGGCGGGCGTCTGGGGAACCACGAAGCCGAACACCGAGCCGCGTCCGGGTACGGAGCGCAGCGTGAGCGCCAACCCGAGCTTCTGCGCGAGCCGCCGCACGATCGCCAGGCCCAGGCCATGGCCGCGCTGCAGGTTGCGCTCGGTGTTCCCGACCTGTTCGAAGTCGCCGAATACGCGGTCCTGTGCTTCGGGCGCGATGCCGATGCCGCCATCGCGCACCTCGATGCGCCAGCCGCCCGCCCGTCGCCGGCACGCCAGCAGCACCCGGCCCTGCGGCGCGAATTTGATCGCGTTGTCGACGAGGTTCGCGAGGATGCGCCGCAGCGACACCGGATCGGTCCAGGCCATTGCGTCGGCCGGACATCGCACGTGGATCCGGCCTCCATCGTCCAGCCGGGCGAGATCGTGCAGCAGCGGCGCCAGGGGCACGGCGGATGGGGCGAAGGCGTCGGCCGCGGCCTCGATGCGGCCGATCTCGAGCAACTGGTTGGTCAACGCCTCGAGCGCCTGCTGTGCGCGTGTGAGCGAGTCGACCGTGACCTGCACCTGGCGTGCCGTCGCGCCGTCGCGCAACTGTTCGCGCAGAACCTCGGACTGCAGGCCGATCGCCATCACGGGCTGACGCAGGTCGTGGTTGGCGGCGGAGAAGAAGCGCAGCCGTTCGGCCTGCGCGCGCTCGGATTCGCGCAGCCCCGCCATCGCCTGCTCGCGCAGCGTGCTTTCGTTCAGGCGAAGGCCGATGTTCTCTTCGAGCTGACGTGCATGGTCGGCGACCAGTTTCCACACCATGGCGAGCAGGCCGATGCCGACCACCGCGACGGCCATCATGGTCGGCGAGCCCAGGATCAGCCCCATTGCGATCACCGGCACCAGCAGCAGCGCGATCGCCAACTGCGTGGCCGGCACGTAGAAGGACACCGAGAACGCGGACGACAGCGTCATGCCCATCAGGATCAGGCCGAGCAGCAGTTGCTGCACCGGCTCGGCCGGGTTGAAGAGCAGCACGCCGGCCGCGCCGTGCGCGAATTCCCAGATGCCGGTGCGCAGCGTGTGTTCGCGTTGCGCCTGCCGCAGGTTCTCCGGCGTGAAGACCGCCGGCATGCGTTGCGGCAGCAGGCCGCGCATGCCGGTCACCAGCGTGATCAGCAGCATCCAGGCCAGCGCGCGCGGCAGCGAATACTGCCAGGCGAAGATCGCGGCGACACCGCAGTTGAGGAGGTACTGGACCGCCAGCATCGGGCCGAGCGGCTGGGTGCTGAGGCGCAGCACCTCGCACTGCACCGCGAACTGGGCGGGCGCGCGCTTCGACGGGGCGGACGAGGACGGCATGCGTGCGACGGAAGTGGGTCCGCACGCACTATAAGGTGCGCCCGTGACGCTCGAGCCGCGTGGCCTGCGGGGGGTTGTCATGCGGTGACAATCGGGCAGCGCCGTTTTCAGCGCACGACCCTATGAACCAACTCCATCTTTTCCTGCCCTGCGCCGCCGGCGTGGAGGACTTTCTCGCCCAGGAGGTGCACGGTCTGACCGGCCTCTCCGGCGACGACCTGATGGCGTCGCGCGGTGGCGTCTACGTGCGCGGCTCGTGGCGCGACGCGATGAAGCTCAATCTCCACAGCCGCCTGGCGCAACGCGTGCTGGTCGAGCTGGCGCACGCGAACTACCGCAGCGAGAACGATTTGTATGCCATCGCGAGCGGCGTGGCCTGGGAGATCTGGTTCACGCCGAAGCAGACCTTCAAGATCGAGACCACCGCGCAGCACAGCCCACTGCAGAGCCTGAACTTCGCGACGCTGCGCATCAAGGACGCGATTGCCGACCGCTTTCGCGCCAAGGCCGGTGGCGTTCGGCCGAGCATCGAGACCCAGTGGCCGGATTGCCGCGTCTTCGCGCACCTGACCACCGACACCTGCACGCTGTACATCGACACCTCGGGCGAACCGCTCTTCAAGCGCGGCTGGCGGCAGGACAAGGGCGATGCGCCGCTCAAGGAGACGCTGGCCGCCGCCATGCTGGCCGCCAGCGGCTGGTGGAACCCGGAAACCGGCGAGGTCGCGGACCAGCCGCTGTACGACCCCTGCTGCGGCAGCGGCACGATCGCCATCGAGGCCGCGCAGATCGCGTCGCGTATTCC
>CAIQMJ010000296.1 GCA_903872875.1 uncultured Variovorax sp. | reverse complement strand
TGCAAACGATTCATGATGACGTTCCAGACGTTCAAAAAGCAAAACTCGCGTCGGATAACATCAAATGGCTGGCAGCAAAAATAGAGCCCTCTAAATACTCTGATCGAATAGATATCAACGTAACAAACACCGTTGACTTAGTGAGTGCGATATCCCAGGCAAGAGATAGGATGCGTTCAATCTGCGATCAGCAAACCGAACCCATAGAACTAACACCTGATAAATCAGGCACTTACACTATTTCAACAACTGATAATAAATCAGACGAACCAAAAATGCCGGACATTTTTGGGTAGAAATTGGCTAGAAATGTCAGAGGGGGAGGGGGATAGGGGGTACCCCCAAACCGTGGCCGAGCCAGCCAATATCGGGGACCCTAGCCGGACTAATTTTTAATTTTTACAAAATTTATTAAATGTTGCGAGGATTGAAACATGGCGGGTAACAAAATGGTTTCGGACGCCAAAGCCGAACAGGCCTTGATGATTGAAATATGGGACCCGCGACTCGCCAATGATCCGTTTGCATTCACAATGTTTGCTTACCCATGGGGTCAAGTGAACACCCCGCTTGAAGGAATCAAGGGGCCGCGCAAATGGCAAGCTGAAATCCTCAAGGAAATAACGGCGCACCTGAAAAACAATGATGTCCGAATGGCCAACAACACCATATCCGAAATGCTAAGGGAAGCCGTGGCGTCTGGTCGGGGCATCGGCAAGTCCGCACTAGTGGCGTGGCTGGTTAACTGGATGATGTCTTGCACCCTTGGTTCAACCACGATCGTCACCGCCAACACCGAACAACAACTCCGATCGCGTACTTGGGCTGAAGTTTCTAAGTGGGCAGCCATGTCAATCAATGCACACTGGTTCGATGTGACTGCTACGGCCATGAAACCCGCCCAATGGTTTGCCGATCTGCTGACCAAGCAACTCAAGATCGACGACAAGTATTACTACGCCCAGGCTCAATTGTGGTCAGAAGAGAATCCAGACGCGTTTGCTGGCGCGCATAACCCCAAAGGTCTCATGTTGGTATTTGACGAAGCCAGCGGCATTCCCACGCCGATCTGGACGGTTTCAGAGGGGTTCTTTACCGAAGCGAGTAAACACCGCTTTTGGTTTGCGTTTTCCAACCCACGGCGCAATACCGGCGCGTTCTTTGAATGTTTTAATAAAAACCGCAACTTTTGGAAAACCCGCAACATCGACTCTCGTACGGTCGAAGAGAACGACCAATCGATCTACCAGAAGATCATCGACCAGTATGGGGAAGATTCAGACGAAGCCCGAGTGGAAGTCAAGGGGCTGTTTCCCAACCAAGGCGAAAGACAATTTATCGCTAACTCTACCGTTCAAGATGCGCAGACTCGGGAAGTGGTGACTGACCGTGGAGCCCCGCTTTTGTTGGGGGTGGACGTGGCGCGATTTGGCGAAGATCGATCTGTCATTGCGTTCCGACAGGGGCGCGACTCGAAGTGCATACCGTGGCAGATTTACAAAGGGATTGACACGGTTCAACTCGTTAACCGAGTGGCCGAAGCGGCCGGCAGGTACAACCCCGATGGCATATTCGTGGACGGTAACGGCGTGGGGGGTGGGGTCGTCGATCAACTCAAAAGCCTCGGGTACCGAGTCATTGAGGTACAGGCAGCGGCCACTCCAAACGATCCGAACAAGTATGTGAACAAGCGGGTGGAAATGTGGGACTTGATGCGAGAGTGGTTGATGGTGGGATCGATCCCCGTCACGCCCGAGTTGTTCACGGACTTAACTTCTCCCACTTACGATTATCACGCGACGACCAAT
>CAIQMJ010000295.1 GCA_903872875.1 uncultured Variovorax sp. | reverse complement strand
GCGTCGATCGGGCCGCCCATCATGGTCATCGACAGCGGCGTCTGCTCGCCGCGACTGGCCATCAGCGATACGGCCGCCAGCACCGGCACGGTCGGCTGGCAGACGCTGATCACGTGGCAGTTGCCGTATTCGTGCTGCAGGTGGCGGACGAACTCCTCCACGTAGTGGATGTAATCGTCCAGGTGGAATTCACCTTCCGACAGCGGAACGGTACGCGCGTTTTTCCAGTCGGTGATGTAGACCTTGTGGCCTCGCAGCATGGTGCGCACGGTGTCGCGCAGTAACGTTGCATAGTGGCCCGACAGGGGCGCGACGATCAGCACGACAGGCTGCTTCTTCAGCACGTCGAGAGTGTCGGGGTCATCGGTGAAGCGCTTGAAGCGCAGCAACCGGCAGAACGGCTTGTCGACATCGATGACCTCATGGATCACCACCTCGGTGCCGTCGACTTCGACAGTGTCGATGCCGAACGCCGGCTTCTCATAGTCCTTGCCCAGGCGGTAGAGCAGGTCGTAGCCCGCGGCCATGCGTTGGGCGAGCGGGCTCTGTGCCAGCGGCGAGATGTTGTTGCTGAAAAGCTTGGACGCGGCCTGCGCAAAGTCCGTGAACGGCTCCATCAGCGACCGCTGGGCTTCGTAGAGTTGATAGAGCATGTGGGTTCCCTGTTGAAATTGCTGCAGTGCAATATATCAACGGTGCATGACCGGCATGTAGGGGCTCTTCCCTACATGCCGGCCGTCTCAGATCACCTTGGCGACACTTTGGCAGACGTAGTCGATGTTCTTGCTGTTCAGTGCGGCGACGCACATCCGGCCGGTGTCGGTGCCATACACGCCGAACTCGTTGCGCAGGCGAACCATCTGTTCCTTGCTCAGGCCCGAGTAGCTGAACATGCCGATCTGCGTCGTGATGAAGCTCATGTCCTGCTTCACGCCGGCAGCCTTCAGACCGTCGACGAACTTCTGGCGCATGGCCTTGATGCGGGTGCGCATCTCGGCGAGTTCCTTCTCCCAGACCGCGCGGCGCGTCGGGTCGTTGAGCACGGCGGCCACCACGGCGCCACCGTGGATCGGCGGGTTGCTGTAGTTGGTGCGGATCGCGATCTTGAGTTGGGACAGCACGCGCGCCGTTTCTTCCTTGCTCTCGCACAGCACCGACAGCGCGCCGACGCGTTCGCCGTACAGGCTGAAGCTCTTCGAGAAGGAGGTCGACACGAAGAACGTGAGGCCGGCCGCGACGAACTTGGCGATCACGGCACCGTCTTCGGCGATGCCGTGGCCGAAACCCTGGTAGGCCATGTCGAGGAAGGGTGTCAGGTTCTTGGCCTTGACGGCGGCGATCACCTGGTCCCACTGGGCGGCCGTGATGTCGTAGCCGGTCGGGTTGTGGCAGCAGGCGTGCAGCACGACGATCGTGCCGGGCGCTGCGGCGTCGAGCGCGCCGAGCATGCCGTCGAAGTTGATGCCGCGCTTGTCGGCGTCATAGTACGGATAGGTCTCGACCACGAAGCCGGCGTTGGTGAACAGCGCACGGTGGTTTTCCCAGCTCGGGTCGCTGATCAGCACCTTGGCATCGGGGCTGAGCTTCTTCAGGAAGTCGGCACCGACCTTCAGGCCGCCCGTGCCGCCGATCGCCTGGATCGTCGCGACGCGGCCAGAGGCGACCGGCTCGCTGTCGGCGCCGAACACCAGGTTCTTGACCGCGTTGTCATAGGCCACGATGCCGTCGATCGGCAGGTAACCGCGCGCGGTGGGCGCCTTCATCATGTCCGCTTCCGCCGCCTTGACGCACTCCAGCAGCGGCAGCTTGCCGTTGTCGTCGTAGTAGACGCCAACGCCCAGGTTGACCTTGTTTGGATTGCTGTCGGCGGCATATTGCTCGTTGAGACCAAGGATGGGGTCGCGCGGCGCCATTTCGACGGCGGTGAACATAGACATGAAAAAGTCCTCTGGATGAATCGGATGCGGGCGGAGCGAAATCCGCCTCTGGCTCAGGCCCGCAAGCTGTATTAGGCTTTCGGGTTGCCTTGAATTTTACCGACCGCACGCAAACTGGGACGGATACAGCCATGCCCGATTTTTCCGACGCCATTTCCGAGCCCGCCAGCACCGACGAAGCCGCCCCCGCCAGGGAGGGCACTTTCATCCGCTATCCGGGCTCGCCCTTCGAACTGTTCCAGCCCTATCCACCCGCAGGCGACCAGCCGACCGCGATCAATGGCCTCGTCGAGGGTGTGGAGAACGGCGAGGTGTTCCAGACGCTTCTGGGGGTCACCGGCTCCGGCAAGACCTTCACGATGGCCAATGTGATCGCCCGTCTCGGCCGGCCTGCGATCGTGTTCGCGCCCAACAAGACGCTGGCGGCCCAGCTCTACAGCGAATTCCGTGAGTTCTTCCCGAAGAACGCCATCGAGTACTTCGTGAGCTACTACGACTACTACCAGCCGGAGGCCTACGTGCCGCAGCGCGACCTGTTCATCGAGAAGGACAGCTCGATCAACGAACACATCGAGCAGATGCGGCTGTCGGCCACCAAGAGCGTCCTGGAACGGCGCGATACAGTGATCGTCGCCACCGTGAGCGCCATCTATGGCATCGGCACGCCCGAAGACTACACGCAGATGCGCTTCATCATGCGGGTGGGCGACGAGATCGGCCAGCGCGACGTGATCGGCCGGCTGATCCGCATGCAGTACACGCGCAACGAACAGGACTTCTCGCGCGGCACTTTCCGCGTGCGCGGCGACACGATCGACGTATTCCCCGCGGAGCACAGCGAGCTCGCGATCCGTATCGAACTGTTCGACGACGAGATCGAGTCGCTCCAGCTGTTCGATCCGTTGACCGGGCGCATCCGGCAGAAGATTCCGCGCTTCACGGTCTACCCGTCGAGCCACTACGTGACGCCGCGCGACAAGGTCCTGACGGCGGTGGAGACGATCAAGCTCGAGCTGGCCGATCGGCTCAAGGAATTCGTGAGCCAGGGCAAGCTGGTCGAGGCGCAGCGGTTGGAGCAGCGCACGCGCTTCGACCTCGAAATGCTGGCCGAGATCGGGCACTGCAAGGGCATCGAGAACTACTCGCGCCACCTGTCGGGCGCTGCGCCGGGCGAGCCGCCCGCGACGCTGACCGATTACCTGCCGAAGGACGCCATCATGTTCCTCGACGAGAGCCATCAGATGATCGGCCAGCTCGGCGGCATGTACAACGGCGACCGGGC
>CAIQMJ010000294.1 GCA_903872875.1 uncultured Variovorax sp. | reverse complement strand
TCTGGCGTCGACTTCTGGCGTGGCGGGTACGCGTGCAGCCTTCATGCTCAGATCTTGCGGTAGATACGTTCGGCGCGTGCCAGCGTGTCGAATCGGTCGGCATAGCTGGAAAAGTCGATGCTCTCCTTCGAGCCGAGGCCCAGGAAGCCGCGGTGGCACAGCGATTCGTGGAACAGGCCGAGCGCGCGATCCTGCAACTGTCGGTTGAAGTAGATCAGCACGTTGCGGCACGAGATGAGGTGCGTTTCGGCGAAAACGCTGTCGGTCGCCAGGCTGTGGTCGGCAAAGATCACGTCCTGCACGAGCGAACTGTCGAACCGCGCTGCCTCGTAGGCAGCGGTGTAGTAGTCGGAGAAGGCCTGCCGACCGCCGGATCGCTGGTAGTTGGCGGTGTAGCCGCGCACGGCCTCCAGCGGAAAGATGCCCTGGCGGGCTTTCTCGAGCGAAGCCGGATTGATGTCGGTCGCATAGATCTGCGTGCGCTTGAGCAGGCCTTCCTCACGCAGCAGGATCGCCAGCGAATAGGCTTCTTCGCCGGTACTGCAGCCCGCCACCCAGATCTTGATCGACGGATAGGTGTGCAGCACCGGTACCACCTGTTCGCGCAGCGCGAGGAAGTAGCCGGGGTCGCGGAACATCTCGCTGACGGGGATGGTGAGGAACTGCAGCAGCCTGCTGAAGACGGCGGGATCGCGCAGGACACGCTCCTGCAGCGCCGAAATGTTCGGCACGTCGAGCTGTGTCAACGCATACATCACGCGCCGCTTCTGCGACGCGCCTGTGTAGTCGCGGAAGTCGTAGCTGTACCTGAGGTAGATCGCCTCCATCAGCAGCCGCAGTTCGATTTCGGTCGCGCTGGGTGGCGCGTGGACGGCGGATGTCTTCACAGGCGTTCCATCTTGGGCATCCAGACGCGCAGCAGCGAGAAAAGTCGGTCGAGGTCGACCGGCTTGGCAAGGTAGTCGCTGGCGCCTGCGGCAAGGCACTGCTCCTGGTCGTCCTTCATCGCCTTGGCGGTGACGGCGATCACGGGAAGCTTCTCGAAGCGTGGGTCCTGGCGCAGCCGACGCGTGGCTTCGAGGCCGTCCATCTCCGGCATCATCACGTCCATCAGGACCAGGTCGATGTCGCTGACCTGGTCGAGTTTCTCGAGCGCTTCGCGGCCGTTCCGGCCGATCTCGACGGTCGCGCCGCGTTGTTCCAGCGCGCTGGTGAGCGCGAAGATGTTGCGCACGTCGTCATCCACCAGCAGGATGCGCCGGCCCTCGAAGGCGCGATCGCGGCCACGCGCCGTCTTGAGCATGCTCTGGCGCTCGCTCGACAGGTCGGCCTCGACCTTGTGCAGGAACAGCGTGACCTCGTCCAGCAGGCGCTCGGGCGAGCGAGCGCCCTTGATGATGATCGAGCGCGAATAGCGCAGCAGGTCGGCTTCCTCGTCGCGCGTGAGGTTGCGGCCGGTGTAGACGATGACCGGCGGGAACGAGCAGATCTCCTCCGTCGCCATCCGCTTGAGCAGTTCGCTGCCTTGCATGTCGGGCAGGCGCAGGTCGGTGATCATGCAGTCGAAGACGCGAGCGCGCAGCAGCTCCAGGGCTTCCTCGCCGGACTCGACTGCGGTGATGACGACATCGTCGTCGCCGATCAGACGCATGACGGAATCGCGCTGCAGTGCGTCGTCCTCGACCAGCAGCACGGTCTTTACCTTCTGTGTCAGTTTCTCTTCGAACTTCCGGAACACGTCCTTCAGCTGGTCGCGCGACGTCGGCTTCAGCGCATAGCCGATGGCACCCATGTGCAGCGCGGCTTCGCTGTGGTCCTGTGCGGATACGACATGCACTGGGATGTGGCGCGTGCGCGGCTCGTCCTTCAGCCGTTGCAGCACGCTGAGGCCGGGGCTGTCGGGCAGCCGCATGTCGAGCAGGATGGCGTCCGGCACGAATTGCAGCGCCAGATTGAAGCCGTCCGTCGCGCCATGCGCGACCAGGCAGCGATAGCCCAGTTCGTGCGCCATGTCGTACAGGATGTGGGCGAACTGGGGTTCGTCCTCGATCACCAGCACGCGGCGCACGTGGTCACGCGGCATATCGCGGTCGTCGGAGAACTGGGGCAGGGCGGGGGGCTGAGCGACCGCAGGCACGGGTGCACGCACGCTGGGCGCCGGTGGCGGCGTCGGCATGCTGCTGCGCGGTGCGACCGGCGCCCGGTACGCCGTGCCGGCGGGTGCGGGCGGCACGGCCTGCGGCGCTTCGGCCGGCAGCTCGAGCCTGAAAGTGCTGCCCTTGCCGGGCGTGCTGCTGACCGTGAGCGTGCCGCCGAGCAGCCGCGTCAGGTCGCGCGAGATCGACAGGCCCAGGCCCGTCCCGCCATAACGGCGGCTGGTCGTGCCATCGGCCTGGCGGAAGGCTTCGAAGATCACTTCCTGCTGGTTCGGCGCAATGCCGATGCCCGAGTCGGTCACGTCGAATACCGCACCGCCGCCCGGGCCTGCCGACACGGTCAGCGAGACCTCGCCGCGCTCGGTGAACTTCAGTGCGTTGGACAGCAGGTTCTTCAGGATCTGTTCGACACGCTGCCGGTCGGTCACCAGCGTCGCGGGCGTGCCGGGCCGATGTTCGACCCGGAAATTCAACTGCTTCTGCTGCGCCAGCGGCGTGAAGGTCATTGCGAGGCTGTCGGTGAGGCGCGAGAGCCCGATGTCCTCGGCGACGACCTCGAGCTTGCCGGCCTCGACCTTGGCAATGTCCAGGATGTCGTTGATCAGCACGAGCAGGTCGTTGCCAGACGCGTAGATCGACTCGGCGAACTTCACCTGCTCGACGCTCAGATTGCCTTGCGGATTGCCACTCAGCAACTTGGCCAGGATCAGCGCGCTGTTGAGCGGTGTGCGCAGTTCGTGGGACATGTTCGCGAGGAATTCCGACTTGTAGCGGCTGGCGCGCTGAAGCTCCTCGGCGCGTTCTTCCAGATCGGTCTGAGCCCGGCGCAGCGCTGCGTTGCGCATGTCGAGCGCCTCGGTGCGTTCCGACAGTTGGCTGTTGGTCTGTTCAAGTTCGGCCTGCTGGTTCTCGAGCGTGGCCTGCGATTCACGCAGCGCGCGCGACTGTTCCTCGAGCTCCTCGTTGGCGGTGCGCAGTTCTTCCTGCTGAACCTGCAGTTCCTCGTTGAGTTGCTGGGTCTCGGCCAGAACGTCCTGCAGTTGCTCCCGGTACCGGACGGCAGCAATCGAGTTCCCGATGTTGGTGGACACCAGGTCGAGCAGCGCGCGCGCGCGTTCGTCGGGCGACTGCAGCACACCGAGTTCGATCACGGCATTCACGCGTCCGTCATTGAGGATCGGCAGCATCACCGCAGCGTGCGGAGCCATGTCGCCGAGGCCGGTGTTGACGCGCAGGTAGTCG
>CAIQMJ010000293.1 GCA_903872875.1 uncultured Variovorax sp. | reverse complement strand
TGACGTCGCGATGCGGGTCTGCGGGCGCTGCGGCCAGGGTAAATCCGTCTCGGCGAAGCGGGTTGGCGTGCATAGCATCGTTGCGCGCCGCGCATTCGCGGCATCCCGCACCTCGCTCCCGTGTCACTGCTTCTCTCGGCGGGCCGCGCCATGATGAACCTGTCTGCGTCGTACCGGTCCGGCCTTGCCGGCGCACCGCCGATGCCGGACGGCGTGCGTCTGGCTGCCGTCGATGCCGACGACGCGCCCTCCAGTCCCGCACAGCGGCGCCGCACGCGCTGGCGGGCCTGGACCGGAACGCTGCTCTGGCTCTGCCTGATCGGCGCCGGCAGCGGACTGGCCTACGTTGTCGGCGAGCATGCCGGCGTGCGCTCGCTGCGGCAGAACACGTCGCACCGGCTCGACATCTACTCGGCCGGCCTGCACAGCGAACTCAGCCGCTACGAGTACCTGCCGCAGGTGGTTTCGCTGAGCCCCGACGTGCTCGACCTGCTGCGCAATCCCGGCGACCCGCGCATGCAGCTCGAAGCCAACGTCTATCTGGAGACGGTCAATGCGCATGCCCAGGCCTCGGCCATCTATGTGATGGACGCGCGGGGCATGACGCTGGCGGCGAGCAACTGGAACCAGGAGGGAAGCTTCGTGAACATGAACTTCTCCTACCGGCCCTATTTCAAGGACGCGCTGCGTGGCGTGCCCGGCCGCTTCTACGGCATCGGTACGGTGAGCCGGGAGCCGGGCTACTACTTCTCGTTCGGCCTGCCGGATGCCGGCGGCATGCTGGGCGTCGCCACCGTCAAGGTCAGCCTGGACAAGCTTGACGAAGCCTGGTCGCACTCCACCGAGAAGGTGCTCGCGGTCGACGGCAATGGCGTGGTCTTCCTGTCTTCTGAAGCCGGCTGGAAGTTCCGGGCACTGAAGCCGCTGTCCGACGAGACCTTGCTGGAGCTGGCCCGCACGCGCCAGTACACCGAGGCCGGCGCGCTGGCGCCGATCGCCATGCGCGAGACGAAGCGCCTGTCGGGCGGCGATGGGTCGGTGGTGCAGCTCAGTCCGAGCAGCCTGAGCGGACCACGCGGCAATCAGCCGGCGGGCGCGGACTACCTGCTGGACAGCCGGCCGGTGGCCGGCACGGACTGGAAGCTCATCATGCTGTCCGACATGAAGCCCGTTCAGGCGCTGGCACGCACCACCGCGCTGGCGACCATGTTCGCACTGGTCTTCCTCACCCTGCTGGTGATGTTCTTCCAGCAGCGCCGCCGCATCGTGCGCCAGCGGCTCGCCGCGCGCGAGGCACTGCAGCGCGCCTACGACGAACTCGAGCACATGGTGCAGCTGCGCACCGAGGCGCTGAGCGAGGCCAATCACCACCTGCAGAACGAGATCGCCGAGCGGCGCCGCGCCGAGGAGATCCTCAAGAACACGCTCGACGACCTGGTACAGACCGGCAAGATGGCCGTGCTCGGGCAGATGTCGGCAGGTATCACGCACGAGCTGAACCAGCCGCTGGCGGCGCTGCGCATGCTGTCGGCCAACGCGATGGTCTTCCTGCAGCGCGGGCGCGCCGGCGAGGTCGAACTCAACCTGCGGACGATCTGCCAGCTGACCGACCGCATGGGCGAGATCACGGCGCAGCTCAAGAAATTCGCACGCCGGTCGGCTGTGGATCTCAAGCCGGTGGCCCTGGCGGGCGTGATCGCCGATGCGCTGTTCCTGCTCGACCAGCGCGTGCGCCAGGAACAGATCCGCCTCGAGCAGGACATCGCGCCCGGCCTGCTCGCGCTGTGCGAGGGCAACCGGCTCGAGCAGGTGCTCGTCAACCTGCTGGCCAACGCCTTCGATGCGGCGGCGACGGCGTCGCCGCGCCGCGTACGCATCGTCGCGCGCAGGCGCGCCGACGGGGTGGTGGTCGAGGTGCACGACAACGGCTCGGGCATCGCGCCCGAAGCGATGCCGCGGCTGTTCGAGCCCTTCTTCACGACCAAGGAACAGGGCGCCGGACTGGGCCTCGGACTGGCCATCTCGGCGGGCATCGTGCGCGACTTCGGCGGGCTGCTGCGCGCCGGCCCGAGTCCGCTCGGCGGCGCCGTCTTCATCGTCACCTTGCGGGATGAACACCGCGGAGCAAACCCATGACCCCTGAACTCGAAGTGCTGTTCGTCGAGGACGACCCTGCCGTGCGGATGGGCAGCACGCAGGCATTGCAGCTGGCCGGGGTGGCCGTGCGCGGCTTCGGCTCGGCGGAGCAGGTCATGCCGCATCTCGTGCCGGGTTTTGCCGGCGTGCTCGTGACGGACGTCAAGCTGCCCGGCGTCGACGGGCTGGTGCTGCTGTCGCACGCACTCGGCATCGACCCCAGCCTGCCGGTGATCCTCGTGACCGGCCACGGCGACATCACGATGGCGGTGCAGGCCATGCGGCTGGGCGCCTACGACTTCATCGAGAAGCCGTTTTCGCCGGAGCAGCTCAACGAGGTCGTACAGCGTGCGATGGACAAGCGGGCGCTGAGCCTGGAGGTCGATTCGCTTCGCCGCAAGCTCGCAGGCTACGAGGCGATCGAGGCCAAGATCATCGGGCGCTCGTCTGCCATGG
Organism: uncultured Variovorax sp.; assembly: GCA_903872875.1. Classification (GTDB taxonomy): domain Bacteria; phylum Pseudomonadota; class Gammaproteobacteria; order Burkholderiales; family Burkholderiaceae_C; genus Variovorax. The sequence goes on along the minus strand of CAIQMJ010000293.1, from coordinate 4,974 downwards.
CCCGCCTGAGGCGGCTGGTGCTCGACGTGGCCGGCACCGATGCGGACGTGCTGATCCTCGGCGAAACCGGTACCGGCAAGGAGCTGGTCGCGCGTTGCCTGCACGACTACGGCCGGCGTCGCAGCGGGCACTTCGCCGCCATCAATTGCGGCGGCATGCCCGAGGCGCTGTTCGAGAGTGAGATGTTCGGCCACGAGGCCGGCGCCTTCACCGGTGCGGCGCGTCGCCGCATCGGCAAGGTCGAGCATGCGCGCGGCGGGACGCTGTTCCTCGCCGAGATCGAAACCATGCCGATGGGCCTGCAGGTGAAGATCCTTCGCACGCTGCAGGAGCGGCAGTTCGAGCGGCTTGGTTCGAACGAGCTGCTGCCGATGGACTGCCGCATCGTCGCTGCGACCAAGGCCGACCTGCTCGAAGCGGCGCGAGAACAGAAATTCCGGGCCGATCTCTACTACCGGCTCAGCGTGGTCGTGCTGCAGATACCGCCGCTGCGCGAACGGCGGGAGGACATCCCGCTGCTGTTCACGCATTTCGCGATGCAGGCCGCCCTGCGCTATGAACGCGAATTGCCGACCATCCTGCCGCGCCATCTGCAGGAACTGATGGCGCACGCGTGGCCCGGCAACGTGCGCGAGCTGCGCAACATGGCAGATCGGTTCGTGCTCGGCCTTTGGGACGGCAGCGCAGACTTCGGCGGCACCGCGCACGGCCACCAGCCGCTCGATGCGCAGATGGCGCAGTTCGAGCGCTACCTCATCCGCGAGGCGATGGAGGCCTGCGGCGGCAGCGCGTCGGCCGCAGCCGAGCGGCTGGGCGTGCCGCGCAAGACGCTCTACGACAAGATGCGGCGGCTCGGTCCGCTGGACGCTTTCGCGTCGGAGCCGGCGGGCACGGCCGGCGGCGGCCTGCGCCGGGCCTAGGCGCCGCTTGCGTCGGCACGTATCCGCTTGCGCACCGAATGGATGTTGTTGCGCAGCGCGTATAGCTCGTCGGCGTACGACAGCGGCACGGCCACCTTGTTGACCACGCGATCCAGCTCGTCGAGCTCCTTGAGCAGCGCATCCCGCTCGCCGTGGCCGGCATCGACCTTGGCCTCGACCTCGCGCAGTCGCGCATACCAGCGGAACACGCGGGAGCGCACGCGGAACTGGTAGATCGGCGGCACGACGCGGCTCAGCGGCAGCATCAGCACCAGCAGGCCACCGAGCACCAGCCACATGCGCTCGACCAGATTGCTGGCCCAGAAGGGCAGGTAGCGCTGCCAGAACGGCGGCGTGCCGTTGATGGCGCGGTCGCCTTCGGGGCTGACCGGCAGCTCGCTGGTGCGGGTGTTCGGAAAGTCGCGCGCCCGATTGAACCAGCCTGCCTCGCCATGGATCGTCTGCGCGCTTTGCGCAAACAGCTGGCGCAATGCCGGATGCGTCTGTTCGCGCGACAGCAGCGAGGTCGTGGCGGCGAGCATCGACACGTCGCGCGGTGGCAGGTCCTTCGCAAGGTCGATCACGCCGCGCGGCAAGGTCACGGCGGACAGGAAGGCGAAGCGGCGCGCATAGGCGTCGCCCTGGCCGAAGTCCATCAGCTGGATGCCGTCGCTGCGCAGCAGCCGCTGCACCAGCGGCGACTGCGGCGCGGAAGCCAGGATCACCGCGTCCAGCAAGCCCGCACGCAGCGCCTCGGTCGCGGGCGCCGGTTCGAGGTTCGACAGCTGCATCGACAGCGCATTCATGTGGTTCGCGCGCAGCAGCTTGTCGACGATGTCGGGCACGCCGCTGCCGGGCCTGTCGACGTTCACGCGCAGGCCCTTGAGCTGCGTGATCGACGTCAGCGTGGCGGTCTTCCGGTCGACCTGGCGCGCCGCATCGGTGCGGTAGAACACCCACAGCGGCTCGTAGAAAAGGCTGCCCAGTGAGGTGAGGCCGGCCTCTTCGTCGGCCACCGCATCGGCGCTGCCGCCGCGCACGAAGCCGAGGTCGGCACCGCCGCTGCGCAGCAGCTGCAGGTTGGCCGACGAGCCGTCGGTCGGCTTGAGTTCGACCGTGATGCCGTTCGCCGCGAGTGCCTGCGCATAGCGCTTGCCGAACTCCGCATAGGCGCTGCCGGCAGGGCCGGTCGCGAGCGTCACGCGGCGCGGCGGCTGCGGATCGAGCCACCAGTAGGCGGCGACCAGCAGGCCCGCGACCAGGAACACCACCGGACCCAGCGAAACGATCAGGTCGCGGATGGACAGCAGGATCAGCTTCAGGGTCTTGGGCATCGACATGGGAGAACCTCGGTGGCTATGTCCGGACCTGCCGTGCGGCCAGGTCGGCTGCGCACGGCACGTACAGGCTGCCGGCCGTGACCGTGCGTGCCGCACGCACGGCGCGCAGCGTGGCGATGGCGACGACTTCCGCCGCCATGGCGCTGAGCACCGTCATGCCGGGCCGGCCGCCGGCCAGTGGCACGCGGCAGGTCGCGAGCGCGAACAGCGTGTCGCCGTCGCTCATCGTGTGGACCGGGTTGATGCTGCGGGCCAGGCCGTCGTGCGCGACCATCGCGAGCCTGTTGGCCTGCACCTTGGTCAGCACGGCGTCGGTCGCGACCACGCCGATCGTGGTGTTGGTGCCGGCCAGCAGCGGCTGCGGCAGGTCGCCGCGCATCAGCGCACGGCGGGTGTCGAGCAGGGCGCGTCCGTCGGCGGTACGTGCGCCGGCGACGACCTGAGCCGTGTCGGGGTCGATCACGTCGCCCAGCGCATTGCACGCGATCAACGCACCGACCGTGACGCCGCCGACCGTGATCGACGCGCTGCCGATGCCGCCCTTCATCGCGCGATCGATGCCGAACAGCTTGCCGACCATCGCACCGCTGCCGGCGCCGACGTTGCCTTCGGCCGGCGGCTGGCTCGATGCGGCTTCGCAGGCCGCATAGCCGGAGGCCGCGTCGGGACGGAAGCGCGCGTCGCCCATCGGCAGGTCGAATAGCACGGCGGACGGCACGATCGGCAGCGTGCCGAAGCGCACGTCGAAGCCGATGTTGCGTTCTTCCAGCCAGCGCATCGCGCCTTCGGTGGCGGCCAGGCCCCAGGCGCTGCCGCCGGCCAGCATGATGCCGTGCACCTGCTCGACCAGGTTGCCCGGCGCAAGCAGGTCGGTCTCGCGCGTGCCGGGTGCGGCGCCGCGTACGTCGACGCCGCCGACAGCGCCCTCTTTGGCGAGGATCACCGTGCAGCCGGTGGGGCGGCGGGTGTCGCTGAAATGGCCGACCTCGATGCCGGCCACGCGGGTGATCGCGCCGGGGTCCGCGGTGGGTGAATCGGAGGCGGACAAATTGCAGATCTCATCAGGCATGGCGGCCGATTATGGGACTGCGCCACGTACGATCGGATGCATGAAGGTACGAGATGATTCAGAGAGCCTTCGATCTGCAGGAGCAGTGCGGCATGCCGTCGTCATCGGTGCCGGCGCGATCGGCAGCGCGACCGCCATCGAAGCCGCGCGTGCGGGCTTGCGCGTCACCCTGGTCGAGCCCGGGGAGCCCGGTGCCGAACATGCCACCAGCTACGGCAATGCGGGCTGGCTGTCGTCGCATTCCGTGGTGCCGCCAGCCCTGCCGGGTGCCTGGCGCAAGGTGCCCGGCTGGCTGGCCGACCCGCTCGGTCCGCTGGCGGTGCGCTGGCGCCACCTGCCGAGCGCCACGCCGTGGCTGCTGCGTTACCTGCTCTCGGGCTGGACCGAGGTGCGCGTGCAGCGCACCGCCGATGCGCTGCGGACATTGCTGATCGATGCACCGCAACTGCACCGGCAGTTGGCCACCGAGGCTGGTGTACCGCGCCTGATCGAACGCCGCGGGCTGCTGCACGTCTATCGCTCGCAGGCCGAGTTCATGGGCGATGCGCTGGCCTGGCGCGTGCGCCAGCGCACGGGTGTGCGCTGGGAGCGGTGGAACGCTGCGCAACTGCGTGCGCATGAGCCCGACCTGGACGGCCGCTACACGCTCGGCATTTTCGTGGCGGAGGCCGGACACTGCCGTGACCCGGGCGCTTATGTCGCCGCACTCGCCCGCCATGCCGAGCGGCTGGGCGCGCAGCGCGTGATGGCGCGTGCCACCGGCTTCCGGATCGAAGGCGGCCGGTTGCGGGCCGTGCTGACCGCCCATGGAGAGATCGCCTGCGATGTGGCGGCCATCTGCGCGGGCGCGCATTCCGGCGGGCTCGCGCGCGCGGCGGGTTCGCCGGTGCCGCTCGAATCCGAGCGTGGCTACCACGTGGTGGTCGGCGCGCCCGAGGTCGGTCCGCGCACCCCGATGATGGCGGCCGACGGCAAGCTGATCGCACACTGCATGGACGGCGGCCTGCGCGCCGCGGGCCAGGTGGAGATCGGCGGACTCGATGCGCCCCCCGACTGGCGCCGCGCCGACATCCTGTACCGCCACCTGCGCTCGATGTTCCCCGCCTTGCCGCTCGATGCGCGCGCGGCCGGCGTGCGCCACTGGCTGGGCCATCGGCCGAGCATGCCCGACGGGCTGCCCTGCATCGGGCCGGCGCAAGCCACGCCCGACGTGGTGCTGGCCTTCGGCCATGGGCATGTCGGGCTGGGCGGCTCGGCCCGCACCGGCAGGCTGGTTGCGCAGTTGCTTGCCGGCCAGACGCCGGAGACACCGCTCGCGCCGTTCGATCCGCAGCGCTTCGCTCGCAGGCGCGCGGCCGCATGAAGCTCAGTTCGCGGGTTCCAGCGACATCACCGTGAGCGTGCCGCCCGGCTGGTCCGCCGTGAAGCGCACCTTGTCGCCGGGCTTGACCTTCTCCAGCAGCGCCGGGTCCTTGACGCGGAAGACCATGGTCATCGCCGGCATGTCGAGGTTGGTGATGTCGCCGTGGCGCAGCGTGATCTTGCCGGCGGCGAGGTCGACCTTGCGCACTTCGCCATCGATGGTCGGCAAGGTGGATTGCGCGAAGGCGGCCGCGGCGGTGGCGAAGGCGGCACAGGCGGCGAG
>CAIQMJ010000292.1 GCA_903872875.1 uncultured Variovorax sp. | reverse complement strand
CGCGGGACTGAAGATGACCCACGTGCCGTACAAGGGCAGCGCGCCGGCCATGACCGACCTGATGGGCGGCCAGATACCGTTCACCGTCGACACCGTGTCGGCCGCCGTGCCGCAGCTGCGCAGCGGCAAGATCAAGGCGATCGCCGTGACCGCCGGCAAGCGCTCCGCGCTGCTGCCCGACGTGCCGACAATGGCAGAGAGCGGCTATCCGGGCGTCGACATGGACACCTGGCTGATCGTGGCGGCGCCGCGCGGCCTGCCTGCCGACGTGAAGGCGAAGCTGGAGAAAGCGCTGGCCGCCACGATGGCCGATCCGCAGACGCGCGAGAAGCTGGTCGCGCAGGGCTTCGAGCCGGCCTACAGCAACGCAGTCGCCGCGAGCGAACTGATCAATCGGGAGCTGCCCGCGATGCGCGCGCTGGCGGTCCGGGCGAACATCACGGCAGACTGAGTTCCTCCACCCACGCGTTCCCACCAGCACCGATCATGTCCTATTCTTCTTCCGCCGCCGGCCCTGCGCTTGTCGAGCAATCCGCCGTCGAACTGCGCCGCCTGATCGGCAGCAAGGCGGTGTCGCCCGTCGAACTGCTCGAGGCCTGCATCGCTCGCATCGAGGACCTGAATCCGCAGGTCAACGCCATCACCGCCACCGCGTTCGAACGCGCCCGCAGCGAAGCGCAGGCGGCGGAGCACGCCGTCATGGCCGGTGAACCGCTCGGCCTGCTGCACGGGCTGCCGCTGGGGGTGAAGGACCTCGAACCGACCGAAGGCCTGCTCACCACCTGGGGCTCGCCGATGTTCCGCGACCATGTGCCCGCGCAGGACATCGAACTGGTCGCACGCCTGCGCCGGGCCGGCGCGATCGTCGCCGGCAAGACCAACGTGCCAGAGATGGGCGCAGGCGCGAATTCACGCAATCCGGTCTGGGGCGCGACCGGCAATCCCTTCGACCCGAACCTCAATGCCGGGGGCTCGTCGGGCGGCTCCGCCGCAGCGCTGGCCTGCGACATGCTGCCGGTCTGCACCGGTTCAGATACCGGCGGCTCGCTGCGCATTCCGGCGGCGAAGTGCGGCGTGGTGGGCTTTCGCCCGTCGCCCGGCATCGTGCCGAGCGTGCGCAAGCCGCTGGGCTGGACGCCGATCTCGGTGGTCGGGCCCATGGGCCGCACCGTCGAAGACGCCTGCCTGCAGATGGCTGCATCGGCCGGCATGCATGCGGGCGATCCGTTGAGCTATCCGCTCGATCCGCTGTCCTTCCTGACGCCGCAGCGGACCGACCTGGGCCGGCTGCGCGTGGCCTGGACCGAGGACTTCGGTACCTGCGCGGTGGACGACGGCATCCGCGCGACCTTCCGCCGCAAGATCGCGTCGATGCGGCACCTGTTCGCGCGCTGCGACGAGGTGCGCTTCGACCTCGGTGAGGCGCATCGCTGCTTCGACGTCCTGCGCGCCGAGGCCTTCGTCGCCGGCATGCACGAGGCCTATCAGCGCGATCCGTCGAGCCTGGGGCCGAACCCTCGCGCCAACTACGAGATGGGCGCGCGCATGAGCCTGCTGGACAGCGCCTGGGCGCAGGCCGAGCAGACCCGGCTGCTCAAGCGCTTCCAGGCCACCTTCGCCGAGTACGACCTCGTGCTGTCGCCGACCACGCCGGTGTCGCCGTTCCCCTGGACGCAGCCCTACGCCGACACCATCAACGGCGAGCCGCAGGCCAACTACTACCGCTGGCTCGCGCTGACCTACGTGGTCACGCTCACCACCCATCCCGCGCTGTCGCTGCCCTGCGGCCGCGACCACCGGGGCATGCCCTTCGGACTGCAGATCACCGGTGCCTTCCGTGCCGACCATGCGGTGCTGGGCGCCGCACATGCCATGGAACAGGCGTTCGCGGCCCATGCCGAACTACGCCGGCCCCGACCCGACCTGGCGGCGCTGCGCGCGGCCGTGGTGTCGCCGGCGCTGCGCTCGATCGTCACGGCGCCGCCCGTGCTGGGCGGCGATGCCGGCACCGCCGCCCTGGCGACCGCGGCGGTCTGAACGGTCTCCGGAGGTTCCGCGGACTCAGCCGGGAATCCAGGGCCGCATGTCCTGGGTCGGCAGCACGCGGTGTTTGCCGCGGCCGAGCGGGTGCAGCGGATGGCCGCCCATGGTCGTGCCGAGGCACATCAGCGGCAGGCCCGAGGCGGTCAGCAAGCTCGTCGTGGACTTCATGCAGATCTCGAATTCCGGCATGCGGCCGATCAGCCCGCCCCAGGCGACCAGCACGGCGCTGGCCTTTCCGAGTTCCTCGGCGATGTAGCGCGTGTTGCGGCGCATCGCCTGGCGATGGATCTGCGCCTGCTCCGGATCCGTGGGCTCCTTCAGCCAGGCCAGCGCGCCCTTGGGGTCTGCGCTGTGCGCCGGGATCAGGCCGACGATGACCATGCCGCCGTAGCCGTTGTGGCTCGCCACCTGCGCGACCAGCCGGTCGATCAGGTCGTCGGAGCGGCTCGGATTGAGGATCACGACCAGCAGCATCGGCCGTTCCTCGTCCCACACACGGGTCAACGTATAGCGGAACTGCTTCTCCAGATCGGTCGAGAAGATGGCGGAGCGCTTGCGGATGGTCATCCGGGCCGGTGCCGGAGGACGGTCGGGTAGTGAGCGGGCTTCGACCAGGCGGAATGCATGCGCCTCCTTGCGGGCCGGGCGAGCCGCCGCCGCCGTGGGAATCGCCGCCATCGAACGTACGAGCTTGTGGGTGCCTACTCTGCGCAAGTCGTCGAGTTCGAACTTGAACTCCTGGTGAAATTCGAGCATCACACCCTTTCCGCGTGAGGGGCAGGCGCCGACGTGGGAGCCGGTGCGACATCCGTCGGCGCCCCATTACCGACAGCTGACTGGGATACGTAGGTCACAGGTACCGGGCGGCGCACGGCCATCCCGACCCGGCGCTTCGAAGCCATCATGTGAAAGCCGCATAGCGTGCAGCGATACAGCCGCAAACCCGGCACGGGCAACACGCGCATCCAGAGCGGGCGCGGCGTTCGCACGAGGTACTCGTAGCCGCATCCACATCTTGAAAACAAAAGTTTCACATCTGCCTCATTTGTTACACCTAGTTTTGTGGCTCCTTTTGTAGGTTGAATTAACCGTTACGTTTTTTTGCAATTTGCCGCCGGGATGCCCTCAGGGCAGCAGGTCCAGCAGCTTGCCCAGCAGCCGGCCGAGCATCAGCAGCGCACGCCAGAGCGCCTTCAGGGCGTCGAGGAAGTCCATGGTGCCGATTCTCCCGGCGCCGCGCCGCCGCCGAGCACGCGGTACACCAGCACCTGGTTGGCCAGTGCGGTCTGGCGCGCGGTGACCAGCGTCTGCTGCGCGCTGTAGAGCGTGCGCTGCGAATCGAGTGCGTTGAGGAAGGTGTCGACGCCTTTCGTGTAGCGCGCGTTCGACAGGTCGTAACTGTCCTGCGCCGCGTTCACCAGTTCGGTCTGTGCCGCCAGTTGCTCCTGCATGGTGCCGCGCCGTGCGAGCGCGTCCGCCACTTCCTTGAAGGCGGTCTGGATGGCCAGTTCGTAGCTCGCGAGATAGCCCTTCTGCTGGGCCTCGGCGTAGGCCACGTTCGCGCGTCCGGCGCCGCCGTCGAAGATCGGCAGGCTCAGCGCGGGCGCCAGCGACCAGACCGTGGCGCCGCCGCTCAGCAGCGTCGACAGCGCAGCGCTGGCCACGCCGCCGGTGGCGGTCAGCGTCAGCGACGGGAACAGTGCGGCGCGTGCAGCGCCGATGTTCGCGTTGGCCGACTTCAACTGGTGCTCGGCCTGCAGCACGTCCGGGCGCTGCAGCAGCACGCTCGACGACAGGCCGGCCGGCACGTCGGCGACCCAGTCCGCACCACCGGCGGGCAGCGCGTCGGGCAGCAGCGCGTCGTCGACGCGGCTGCCGACCAGCAGTTCGAGCGCGTTGCGGTCCTGTGCGACCGCGGTCGTGTAGCTCGCGACGTCGGCACGTGCCTGCTGGTAGACCGTCTCGGCCTGCCGCACGTCGACGCGCGAGGCCACGCCGGCCTCGAGCCGCTTGCGCGTGAGCGTCATGGAGCGCGCCGCGCTTTCCATGGTGCGCTGCGCGATAGTGCGCTGGCTGCCGTCGGCGGCGTAGGCGATCCAGGCGGTCGCCGTCTCGGCGATCAGGCTGATGCGGGTGGTGCGCGCCGCTTCCTCGGTCGCCAGATAGGTCTCCAGCGCAGCGCCCGTCAGGCTGCGCACCCGGCCGAACAGGTCGACCTCGTACGAACTCACGCCCAGGTTGGCCGTGTAGCTCTGCGTCTGCACGGTGGTGTTGCTGCTGCCCGAGGTCGACGACAGGCTGCGCGCGCGGCTGCCGCTCGCGCCGGCGTCGACCGTGGGCAACTCGGCCGCACGCTGCACGCGGTATTGCGCGCGTGCGGACTCGATGTCGGCGAGCGTCTTGCGCAGGTCGCGGCTGTCGGCCAACGCCTGCGCGATGACCTTGCGCAGCCGCTCGTCATGCACGAAGTCGCGCCAGGCGAGATCGGTGGCCGGCGTGGTGGATGCGTTCGTGCCGGCCTTGGCATCGGCGGGCGCATAGGCGGCGCCGCTGGGCCAGGTGGCCGGCACCGGCGCGGCCGGCTGCTGGTAGGCGGGCGCCATCGTGCCGCAGGCGCCGAGCAGCGTGCTGATCGCGAGTGCGACGAGGGTGAGGGATCTCATATCAGTTTCCTTGGGCGGCGGCTTCGGTGCGGCCGCCGAACAGCTTGCGCACCAGCACGAAGAACAGCGGCACGAAGAAGATGGCGAGCAGCGTGGCGGTGAACGTACCGCCCACGATGCCGGTGCCGATCGAGATGCGGCTG
>CAIQMJ010000291.1 GCA_903872875.1 uncultured Variovorax sp. | reverse complement strand
GGAGCCGCGTTCGCTGAACGCAGCAAGTGCCGCCAAGGCCGCGCTGCACCTGTGGGCCAAGGGGTTGTCGTGCGAAGTGGCGGCACAGGGCATCACCGTCAACACCATCCCGCCCGGCCGCATCAACAGCGAGCAGATTCTCGAAAAGCTGCATCCGACCGAGGAAAGCCGGCGCGCCTTCATCGACCGCCACATTCCCATCGGCCATTTCGGCGAGCCGGAAGACATCGGCCACCTGGTGGCGTTCCTGGCATCGCCCCTGGCGCGCTACATCACCGGCGCCGTGATTCCAGTGGATGGCGGCATGCACTTCTTTGCGCACTGATTCCGCACGGGACCTCGTCGTTTTTTTCAACCCGATCGCCAAGGCCTCTGGCGCCACGGTGATCCTGGCGTCGTCGTCCGACGAGAAACTGGCGCGCGCACGCCAGCTCGGCGCGGACCACCTCATCAACTACCGCGCCGTGCCGGCCTGGGACGAAGAGGTGCTGAAGCTCACCGGCGGGCGCGGCGCAGATCTGGTGGTGGAGACGGTGGGTGCGGCCACGATCGCGCGCTCGCTTCACGCGGCCGCGGTGGGCGGCACGGTGTTCACGATAGGTTTTGTCGGCGGCACCGCATCCGCCGTCGACCTGCTGCCGATCATCCTCAAGTCCCTGCGCGTCGTGGGCAACAGCACCGGTTCCGTGGCCGACCTGGCGGAGGCGGCCAGGGCCATCGCGGCGCACCGCATCGTGCCGGTCATCGACAGGACTTTCGCCAGGGGCGAGACGGCTGCGGCTTATGCCGAACTCGGTGCCGGCGGCAGGCACTTCGGAAAGATCGCCATCGTGGGATGACCATGACCCGGCATGGCGACGATCGACCTGAATTTGGTCAAAGTTGGATCTTGTCTGGCTGAAGAGGCCCCTCTAGTATCCGCAGGCGACCGGCCACACGCTGCCGGATCAAGCGACGGAGACACACGTTGGAACGCTGGAGCGGCCTCACTGCCGACGAGATGCTGCTGCTGGAAACGACCTTCTGGTCCTCCGGCGGGTCGCGCCACCGCATGGCCGAGCGCCTGGCCTTTTCAAAGAGCAAGACCAACGCACTGATCGCCGGTCTCGTCGACCAGGGCATCCTGGCCGAAGCCGGACTGCAGCAGTCGTCCGGCGGTCGCCGTGCCGAGAACCTCCAGCTCAGTGGCACGCTGGGCGTGCTGGTCGGCATCGACATCGGTGCAACCAGTCTCGACATCGCCGTGCTGCGACCCGATCTGCAACCCGTGGCGCAACACGCCGAGGCCGCCGATGTACGGCAGGGACCCGGCGTGGTGCTGGCCCGCGTGCGGGTCATCCTGCGCGAGCTGCTTGCGCGCTGCGGCGTGAATGCCCGCCAGGTGCTCGGCATCGGCATCGGCGTGCCGGGGCCGGTCAACTTCCAGAGCGGCCAACTGGTGAATCCGCCGTTGATGCCCGCATGGGACGGCTTCTCGATCCGCGACCTGCTGCGGGAGGACTACGCCGCGCCCGTCTTCGTCGACAACGACGTGAACCTGATGGCGCTCGGCGAGCTCTGGCGGCTGAAGCGTTCGCTGTCCAATTTCCTCGTGATCAAGGTCGGCACCGGCATCGGCTGCGGCATCGTCTGCCACGGCGAGGTGTACCGCGGCGCAGCCGGATCGGCCGGCGACGTGGGCCACATCTGCGTCGACCAGGAAGGCCCGCGCTGCCATTGCGGCAACGTGGGCTGCGTCGAGGTGATGGCCGCCGGCCCGGCGATCACGCGCATGGCGGTGCAGGCCGCGAACGACGGACAGAGCGAAGCCCTGGCCGAATGCCTGCGCCGCACCGGTCGGATCGATGCAACCGACGTCGGCCACGCCGGCCGCGCCGGCGACGCGGCGGCCAACGGCATCATCCAGAAGGCGGGCAGCCTCCTGGGCCAGATGCTGGCGTCGGTCGTCAACTTCTTCAATCCGTCGCACATCTTCATCGGCGGCGGCATCACGCACATCGGTCCGCTGTTCCTGGCGGCCGTGCGGCAGAGCGTCTACCAGCGCTCGCTGGCGTTGTCGACGCGGCACCTGGAGATCCAGTACACGCCGCTCGGTGCGCAGGCCGGCATCACCGGTGCCGGCGTGCTGGCGATGCAGGAAACCCTCAAGGTCCGCGGAGTGGCGCCATGACAGACAACCGTTCTTCCGCCACCGCGGCCGGCGTGTCGGTCGATTTCGACCGGATCGTCAAGGCCTTCGGGCCGGTGCAGGTGCTGCACGGCGTGACCTTCTCGCTGGAACCCGGCCGGGTCTACGGCCTGCTCGGCGAGAACGGCGCGGGCAAGTCGACATTGATGAAGATCCTGTCGGGCTACGAGCAGCCGAGCGGCGGCACGCTGCGCGTCAACGGCGCGCCGCAGCAGTTCGCGAGTTTGCGCGACGCCGAGGCGCTGGGCATCGTGCTGATCCACCAGGAGTTCAACCTGGCGGAAGACCTGAGCGTGGCGCAGAACATCTTTCTCGGCCATGAAAAGAAGAAAGGTTGGTTGCTTGACGACGCCTCCATGGAGCGCGACGCGGGCGCCGCATTGGCCCAGGTCGGCCTGCAGGTCGACCCGAAGACCAAGGTGCGCCGCCTGATCGTGGCCGAGAAGCAACTGGTCGAGATCGCCAAGGCGATCGCCCGCCGCGCTCGGCTGCTGATCATGGACGAGCCCACCGCGACGCTGACGCCCGGCGAGACCGAGCGCCTGTTCAGGCTGATCGCGCAGTTGCGTGCCGACGGCGTGACCATCGTCTACATCTCGCACAAGCTCGATGAGGTCGAGCGCGTGACCGACGACGTGATCGTGATGCGCGACGGCCGCTTCGTCACCCGCGCACTGACGGCGGACGTCACGCGACAGCAGATGGCGAACCTGATGGTCGGGCGCGAACTGGCCGACCTCTATCCGCCGCGCGATGCGGTGGTGCAGGGCGGTGCGCCCGCCTTGCGCGTGCACAACTTCAGCGTGCCCGGCTGGGCGCAGGACACGAGCTTCGAGGTGCGCCCCGGCGAGATCCTCGGCTTCGCCGGCCTGGTCGGTGCCGGCCGCACCGAGTTGTTCGAAGGTTTGCTGGGCCTGCGCCCGGCGAGCGGCAGCGTCGAGATGCTCGGCCGGCAGATGCCGAGCCAGAAGGGCTGGCGCAACCCGCGCGACGCGGCGAAGAACGGCTTCTCCTACCTCAGCGAAGACCGCAAGGGCAAGGGCCTGCATGTCCACTTCGGCCTGCGGCAGAACCTCACGCTGATGGCGCTGGAGCGCTACGCCACGCCCTGGCTCAAGCCCGACGCCGAGCGCGCCGCGCTGGCCGAGGCGGTGAAGGACTACGGCATCCGCACCGGCGACCTCGATGCGCGCGCATCGTCGCTGTCGGGCGGCAACCAGCAGAAGCTGGCGCTGGCCAAGGTGCTGCAGCCGCAGCCGAAGGTCGTGGTGCTGGACGAGCCGACGCGCGGGGTCGACGTCGGCGCCAAGCGCGACATCTATTTCCTGATCCAGCGACTGGCCCGCGAGGGGCTGGCCGTGATCGTCGTCTCGTCCGAGCTGATGGAGCTGATCGGCCTGTGCCACCGCGTCGCGGTGATGCGCGCCGGCCGGCTCGTGACGACGCTGGACGCGGACCATCTCACCGAAGAAGAACTCATCGCCCATGCCACAGGAACAGCCCATGACCACGCCAACGCCTGAGGCCGCCACGCACCGCGCCGAGAACAAGCCCGGATGGGCCGAGCGCCTGCACGGCATCGGCCCGGTCATCGGGCTGGTGCTGCTGTGCATCGCGGGCACGCTGCTCAACGGCGATTTCGCGACGCTCGACAACGCGATGAACGTGCTCACGCGCACCGCCTTCATCGGCATCATCGCGGTCGGCATGTGCTTCGTGATCATCTCGGGCGGCATCGACCTGTCCGTCGGCTCGATGGCCGCGCTGATCGCGGGCAGCGTGATCATGTTCATCAATTGGGCCGGCCCCGCGACCGGCTCGCCGCTGATGGCGGTCGTGCTCGGCGCCGGGCTCGCGGTGGTGCTGGGCGCGATGTTCGGGCTGGCGCACGGGCTGCTGATCACCAAGGGCCGCATCGAGCCCTTCATCGTGACGCTGGGCACGCTCGGCATCTTCCGCGCCTATCTCACGTACTTCGCCGACGGCGGGGCGCTCACGCTCGACAACGAGCTGTCGGATCTCTATGCGCCGGTCTACTACGCAAGCCTGCTGGGCATTCCGGTGCCGGTGTGGGTGTTCTTCGTCGTCGCGGTGATCGGCGGCGTGATCCTGAACCGCACGGCGTACGGCCGCTACGTGCAGGCCATCGGCTCGAACGAGCAGGTGGCGCGCTATGCCGCGGTCGACGTCGACCGCGTGAAGATCCTGACCTACGTGCTGCTGGGCGTGTGCGTGGGCATCGCGACGCTGCTGTACGTGCCGCGCCTCGGCTCGGCGTCGCCCACGACCGGCCTGTTGTGGGAGCTGGAGGCGATCGCCGCGGTGATCGTCGGCGGCACCGCACTCAAGGGCGGCGCGGGCAGCATCACCGGCACGGTGATCGGCGCGATCCTGCTCTCGGTCATCAGCAATATCCTGAACCTCACCAGCATCATCAGCGTGTACCTCAACGCCGCGGTGCAGGGCTTCGTGATCATCATCGTCGCGTTTTTGCAGCGCAGCAGACGCTGAGCTTTCCAGTCCCAGTCCCCGTTTAGCAGTTCCCCCGTTCCCGTTCCATCCATCAAAAGGAGACATCGTCATGACACGTTTCACACGCCGTATCGCGCTCACGGCCATCGCTGCCGCATCCCTTGCCAGCCTGCCGGCACTGGCCGCCGAGAAGGTCAACCTCGGGGTCTCGATCCCGGCCGCCACGCACAGCTTCATGGGCGGCATCAACTACTGGGCCAACCAGGCGAAGAAGGACCTCGAGAAGGAACACAAGGACCTGAAGATCACGATCAAGACCGCCAGCGGTGCACCCGAACAGGCCAACCAGCTGCAGGACTTCACGACCGTGACCAAGATCAACGCACTCGTGATCTTCCCGTTCGAATCGGCCGCGCTGACCAAGCCGGTGGCCCAGGTGAAGGCCAAGGGCGCCTACGTGACCGTGGTCGACCGCGGCCTGACCGACACCAGCGCGCAGGACGCCTACGTGGCCGGCGACAACACCGCCTTCGGCCGCATCCCCGCCGAATACATCGTGAAGACGCTGGGCGGCAAGGGCAACGTGGTGGCGCTGCGCGGCATCGCGACCACGCTGGACAATGAGCGCATGGACGCGTTCAACGCGGTGCTCAAGGCCAACCCCGACGTCAAGCTGCTCGACGCCAAGTACGCCAACTGGAACCGCGACGACGCCTTCAAGGTCACGCAGGACTACCTCACGCGCTTCAAGAACATCGACGCGATCTGGGCCGCCGACGACGACATGGCGGTGGGCGTGCTGAAGGCCATCGAACAGGCCAAGCGCGAGGACATCAAGATCGTCTTTGGCGGCGCCGGCGCCAAGGGCATGGTCAAGACCATCATGGACGGCAAGGACAAGCGCATCGGTGCCGACGTGAGCTACTCGCCCAAGTTCATCTACGACGCGATCAAGCTCACGGCCGAAGCGCGCCTGAAGGGCGAGAAGCTGCCGGCGACGACGATCATTCCGTCGGTGTTGATCACCAAGGACAACGCCAAGGATTTCTACCACCCTGATTCGCCGTTCTGATCTCCACTCGCCCCACAGACACCATGGCAAGACACGTCACTCTCTTCACCGGCCAATGGGCCGACCTTCCGCTGGCCGAGCTGGCGCCGCTCGCGAAGCGAATGGGCTATGACGGCCTCGAGCTGGCCTGCTGGGGCGATCACTTCAACGTGCAGGAGGCCCTCGCCTCCGAGCGCTACGTGCAGGACAAGCGGGCGCTGCTGCAGTCGCATGGCCTGCAGTGCTTTGCGATCGGCAATCATCTGGTCGGCCAGGCCGTGTGCGACCTGATCGACGAGCGGCACCGGTCGATCCTGCCCGACCACGTGTGGGGCGACGGCGATCCCGAGGGCGTGCGCCAGCGCGCCGCCAGCGAACTGGCCGACACCGCGCGCGCCGCGGCGGCTTTCGGCGTGAAGACCGTGACCGGCTTCACCGGCTCGTCGGTCTGGCACGCCACCTATGCGTTCCCGCCGACCACGCAGGCTTTCTGGGACAAGGGCTTCGCCGATTTCGGCCATCGCTTCGGCCCGATCCTGGACGTGTTCGAGCAACACGACATCAATTTCGCTCTCGAGGTCCATCCGACCGAGATCGCCTTCGACATCGCCTCCGCCGAACGCGCGATCGCGGCCGTGAATGGCCATCGCCGCTTCGGCTTCAACTTCGACCCGAGCCACCTGGGCTACCAGGGCGTCGACTACGTCAAGTTCATCCGCCTGTTCCACGACCGCATCTACAACGCCCACATGAAGGACGTGTGGTGGGGCAAGGGCGACGGCACGGTCGGCGTGTTCGGCGGCCACACCAGCTTCGGCGACGCGCGCCGCTTCTGGGACTTCCGCAGCGTGGGCCGCGGGATGATCGACTTCGAATCGGTCATCGTCGCGCTCAACGACATCGGCTATGCCGGCCCGCTGAGCGTCGAGTGGGAGGACAGCCGGATGGACCGCGTCCACGGCGCCACCGAGAGCGCCGCGTTCTGCAAGCGGCTCGACTTCAAGCCCGCGGCCGGCGCCTTCGACGCCGTGTTCGCCAAAGAGAACCGATGAGCGCCACGCATCCCTCCACTGCCCACCGCAAGCTGCGCTACGCCATGGTCGGCGGCGGGCGCGACGCCTTCATCGGCGCGGTGCACCGCCATGCGATCGCGCTCGACGGCCAGGCCGAACTGGTCGCGGGCGCACTCTCGTCGAGTCCGGACAAGGCGCGTGCCTCGGGCCGCGACCTGTTCCTGCCGGACGCGCGCAACCACGGCGACTGGGCTGCGTTGCTGGCCGACGAGTTGCAGCGGCCGGCCGACGAGCGGATCGATTTCGTCGTCATCGTCGCGCCCAACCACGTCCACTTCCCGGTGGCTCAGGCCTTCGTCGATGCCGGTTTCCACGTGGTGTGCGACAAGCCGCTGGTGCATACCAGCGCGCAGGCCGATGCCCTCGTCGCCGCGGTGGCGCGGCAAGGCACGGTGTTCGGCGTCACCTACAACTACAGCGGCTATCCGATGGTGCGGCAGGCGCGCGCCATGGTCGCCGCCGGTGAACTGGGCACGGTGCGCAAGGTGGTGTGCGAGTACAGCCAGGGCTGGCTCGCGACCGCGCTCGAGGACGGCGGCAACAAGCAGGCTGGCTGGCGCCTCGATCCGGCCCGCAGCGGTGCGGCGGGCGCCATCGGCGACATCGGCTCCCACGCCGAGAACCTGATCGCCACGGTCACGGGCCTCCGGATCGAGAGCCTCTGCGCCGATCTCGGTTCGCTGGTACCGGGGCGCGCCCTCGACGACGATGCGAACCTGCTGCTGCGCTTCACCAATGGCGCGCGCGGCGTGCTGGTTGCATCGCAGATCAATTCGGGCGTGGAGAACGACCTGCGCCTGCGCGTGTCCGGCACGCTCGGCACCGTCGAGTGGCAGCAGGAGCAGCCGAACGAACTGCTGCACCGTCCGCTCGATGGCCCCGCACGCCGCCTGACCCGCGGATCGCCGTGGCTGCATCCGGCCGCGCTGCGCGGCAACCGGTTGCCAAGCGGCCATCCCGAGGGCTTCATCGAGGCCTTCGCCAATGTCTATGCCGGCATCTTCGCCAGCATCCGTGCGCGGCTCGAAGGGCAGCGGGACGACTCGCCGGATGCGGACTATCCGCGCGTCGAAGACGGCGCGCGCGGCGTGCGCTTCATCGAGCGCACGGTCGCGTCCGCGGCGAGCTACGCGAAGTGGACTTCCTGGTGAACGCATCCGCGGCCACACTGGCCCCCATGCCTTCCAGGACGAATCCGAGGCATCGTGCATTGGCGGTCGAGTGCCCCGGCGACCGGAAGGCGCACCTGGAAGCGGCGGCCGTGCCGCTCGAGGAGATCCGGCTGGGCGAGTTCACGTCACGCCGCTTCTTCTTCTTTCCGGAGCCGGATGGTCTTCGTCTCGCGCTGTACGAGACGCCGGCGGAAGTGCGTCCACCAGCGCCCTGACGCGGTCCGCGTCCGCCGGCGTGACCGGGTGGTAGATGACCAGGCCGAGGTCGGGCCGTCCATCCACTGCAAAGGCCGAATACTCGAACGAGATGATCCCGCCCAGCGGGTGCCGCAGCGACTTCATGCCGTCGCCGTGGTGGCGAACGTCGTTGCTGCGCCACATCGACTCGAACTCCGGGCTCGACCGGCAGAGTTCGGCCACCAGGGCCTCGACCTCGCGGGCTGCACCCGCACCCGCACGTGCGCTGTCGGCGCGAAATGCGGCCACGACGAATTCCGCCACGCTGCGCCAATCGGTCTGCGCCGCGCGCACCGCGGGATTGCAGAAGACGAGGCGCAGGATGTTGCGCTGCGCGACCGGCAGCGCGTCGTAGTTCGTCAACGCCGCCGCCGCCGCGCGGTTCCAGGCGATCACGTCCCAGGTGGCGGTCTTCACGATCGCCGGGCTGAAGGGCAGGGCGTCGAGGATGCGCTGCAAGCGGGGCGTCACGCTGTCGGCGGCCTGGTAGCGCGCCTCGGGCGGCCGGCGCAAGGCCAGCAGGAATACGTGCTCCCGCTCGACTTCCGTCAGCATGAGTGCATGGGCGATGCGGTCGAGCACAGCGGCCGACGGCGCGCCGCCCCGGCCCTGTTCGAGCCAGGTGTACCAGGTCGCACTCACGTTGGCGCGCTGCGCCACTTCCTCGCGACGCAGCCCGGGCGTCCGGCGACGCGTCGATGAAAAGCCGAAGGCTGCCGGATCGAGCCGCGTGCGGCGGTCCTTCAGATAGGTTCCGAGCGGGTTGGGGAATGCGATCGGTTGGCTCATGGGGTTAAGACTCATACCTGGATAACGTCACTACTTCACCAGGATGAATTCTGCGCCGACGATGCACTCCTTTGCCTCCTGGAGAATGTGATGCGTGTGTTTGTGACTGGTGCCACCGGCTTCGTCGGTTCGGCCGTCGTGAAGGAATTGATTGAAGCCGGGCACCAGGTGCTGGGACTGGCCCGTACGGAGGCCTCGGCCCTGGCGCTTGCATCGGTGGGTGCCGAGGTGCATCGCGGATCGCTCGACGACCTCGCGGGCTTGCGCCTGGCCGCAGCCGGCGTGGACGGCGTGATCCACACGGCCTTCGACCATGACTTCTCGCGCTTCGCGGCGAATTGCGAGCTCGATCGACGGGCCATCGAAACGCTGGGCGATGCGCTGGCCGGCTCCGACCGTCTGCTGCTGGTGACCTCGGGCTTGGCCCTGCTGGCCCCCGGCCGGCTGGCCACCGAGGACGACGAAGCCGTGCCGCCGTCGTCCGCGTATCCCCGCGCATCCGAGGCGGCTGCGATGGCGCTGGCCGAACGGGGTGTGCGCGCTTCGGTGGTCCGCCTGGCGCCGTCCGTTCATGGCGATGGCGACCACGGCTTCGTGCCGCATCTCATCGAGGTCGCGCGCGGCAAGGGCGTCTCGGCCCACCTGCATGAAGGACAGAACCGCTGGCCGGCCGTGCATCGGCTGGACGCAGCGGTGGTCTACCGCCTGGCCCTGGAAAAGGGGATGGCGGGTGTCCACCATCACGCAGTGGCGGAGGAGGGCATTCCGTTCAAGGACATCGCCGGCACCATCGGGCACCACCTTGGGGTACCGGTCGTGGGCCAGTCGACCGAACAGGCGGCCGAGCACTTCGGCTGGTTCGCGCTGTTCGCCGGCATGGACGTTCCGGCATCCAGTGCGGTCACGCGGCAGCGGCTCGGCTGGCAGCCGAAGCAAACCGGATTGATCGCCGATCTCGACCAGGGACGCTATTTCGCCAACTGATCGCCAACGGACGGTTCACGCCGGTGAGGTGACGTCCATGGCGAGCGGAACGCGCAGTTGCGCGACGAGTCCGTGCGGCCCGGGCCTGAGCTCGACGTCGCCGCCGTGCGCCCGTGCGATCGAGCGGCAGACGGCCAGTCCCAGGCCGCTGCCGGCGGCGCCGGATGCGCGTGCATCCGGCGTTCGATAGAAGGGCTGGAACACGCGCGCCAGATCGTCGTCCGCGATGCCGGGGCCGCGATCGCTGATCTCCGCGACGGCGCTGTCGCCCTCCCTGAACAGCCTGACTCGCGCCTGCGTTCCGTACTTCACGGCGTTCTCGATCAGGTTGTCGAGCACCCGGCGCATGCCGATCGCGTCGACGTCGACCGGCGCGTTCTCGGTGTGTTCCAGCCGCACGTTCTTGCCGACGAACACCGCCTGCTCGACCACATCGTCGACCAGGGTCGCGAAATCCATCTGCTCGCGGGTGCCGGGCGTGGAGGCGTCGCGGATGAAGGCCAGCACGGCGCCGATCATCTGCTCCATTTCGTCCACGTCCTCCAGCATGCCGGTGCGCACGTCCTCCGGTACGTCCTCGATGCGAAAGCGCATGCGGGTGAGCGGCGTGCGCAGGTCGTGGCTGATGGCGCCGATCATCACCGTGCGGTCGTCCACGAAGCTGCGCAGGCGCGACTGCATGCGATTGAAGGCCTGCGCGGCGCGGCCGATTTCGGCCGGACCCTCCAGCGCCAGCACGGGCGCCGACGGATCACGCCCCAGGCGCTCGGCCGCCTGCGCAAAGCCGCTGATCGGGCGCACCAGCCTGCGCGAGAAGAGCCAGCCGGCCGGCAGCACCACCGCCGCGGCGATCGCGAACCAGAGCAGCACCCGGCGCTGCCACGCATTCGGAAAAGGCTCGGGAATCGGCTGCACCACGGCCCAGCTGCCTTCGGCGGTATGCACGGCGGCAACGAAGTCGCCTTCGACGAAGGGCGCAGGTGCGAGGCCGAAGAGTCCCCGCGCGGCAGGGCGCACCTCCACGGGTTGTGCGGACGCGGTCTGCGGCCTGGATGCACGTGACGCGCCGGAGGATGGGGGCCGCGACGCCTCGGTGGCAGGGGGGACGACTGCGGCCGGTGGGGCCGGTGGGGCCGGCGCGGAAGGCCGGCCCGGCGCGGCCACGGCCCTGCGCTGAACCTCGGGCCTGGGCTCGGTGTGCGTGCTGGATGCAGGCGCGGCGGCCGATGCGGACGGTGCGTTCGTCGCAGCCGTCGGCGGCGTCGGAAGATGGTTCTCGCCGGATGGTCGCAGGCCCGGCCGAGGCGCATCACCGGTACCGTTGTGCGTCTGCACCGCCGGCACGGCTGCCGGGGGCTGCTGGGTGCTGTTGCCGGCTCGCGCAGTGGTGGGCGTCGCTTCGCGGTTGGCCGCGGGTGGCGTCGATGGGGTCGCCGCCGCGTTGTCCGCGCCCGCCGGTGCCTGCCGGCTTGCGGCTGCCGCGGGATCGGCCGCCGTGCCTGTTGCAGTGCTGCCCGATGTCGTGCCCTCGGTGGGTCTGGACTGCTTGTGCTGGGCGGCATCCGGCGCCTGGCGGCCAAGACTGTGATCCGGAAAACCCGGCCCACCCCGGCGGCCGCCGCCGAAGCCGCCGAATCCGCCCATGCCGCCGCCGGGGCCGCCAGCCTGGACCCGCAGGAAGCCGGAGCGGGCCGGGCTGTCCGATGCCGCATCGGCCGGCAGCAACGGCCACTCGCGCGCGGCGAGCGACGCGGGGCGGATGGCGTTCGCCGCGGTTCCCGTGCCTGCGAAGGGCAGCGGCGTGTAGAAGTAGAGGCGGACTTCTTCTTCCGGCCGCTCCAGCAGGCGCGCGAGATCGCGGCGCGTGTTGTCGGACAGGAGCCAGCCCGGCCCCTTCGCCTCGGGCGGACCTGCCTGCAAGGTGCGCTGCAGCCGCGTACCGCGATCGACGGCCTTCCGGCCTGCGAGAACCTGCGCGATCTCTTCAAGATCCCATTGCGGCTGGGGCTCCGGCGGCAGCAGCAGCGTGAGTGCGAGCGTCGTCCCCTGGGCGACCACCAGCCCCGCGAGCAGCAGCCCCATGATCTGCAGCGCGAGCGGCGGGCCCAGCCATCGGCGGGAGGCAGCTGTCGGTTTCATGGGTCGATGCTGGCATGGGCGCCGCTGGATGTCACGTTGGGTCCCGCCATGGCGGCGCGTTCGGATCGATGGGGAAAGCGGCATTTTGCAGGCCCGCCCGGATGGCCGGATGTCGCCGCATTGCGCCGGATTGCAGCTTTGTGTCGGCAGCCGGCGTTCCCGGCCTATGATCCCGGGCCGCTGATCGGTCTCCAACGTGAATCTTTCCACCCGCATCCTTGTCGTCGACGATGACGCCGGCATCCGAAGCCTGGTGTCCTCGTTCCTGGAGAAGCACGGCTTCCAGGTCGACGTGGCCAGCCATCCCGGCGAGATGCGCGAGCGGCTGGCGCAATCGAGCTACGCGTTGATCGTGCTCGACGTCATGATGCCCGGCGAGGACGGCCTGAGCGCGCTGCGCCAGCTGCAGAACAGCGGCGCACCGCCGGTCATCATGCTGTCCGCCGTCGGCACCGACATCGACCGCATCATCGGGCTGGAGATCGGGGCGGAAGACTACCTTGCCAAGCCCTGCAACCCGCGCGAACTCCTGGCGCGCATCCGCACCGTGCTGCGGCGGGTGTCGGGGCCGGCGGCCACGACCGTGCTGGCCGCGCCCCGCGACCTGCCGCCGCCCGTGCAGGTCCGCGACGAAGCGGCGGACGCGGAAGACGCACCGCTGCACTTCGCCGGCTGGCGGCTCGACCTGGCCGGCCGCCTGCTGTACGACCCCGAAGGCCAGATCGTGTCCGTTTCCGATGGCGAGTTCCGGCTGCTTCGGGCGCTGGTGCAGCATCCGCGCCGGGTGCTGACCCGCGATCAGCTGATGGGCTACGCGATGGGCGCAGACACCGACAGCTACGACCGCGCGATCGACGTGCAGATCAGCCGGCTCCGCCGCAAGCTGTCGCGCAGCGGTACGCCGGTCGAGTTGATCCGCACGGTGCGCAACGAGGGCTACATCTTCGTTCCGGCGGTCAGCCGCACGCCGCCGGCCTGACGCCTGGCGCGCCGCATGTCGGCGCGGCGAGGTCCGGCAACAAAGCCGCAACACGGCGAAATCCGCGAGCAAAGACCGACTTCGAGACTCCGGGCTCCACTACGGAGCTCACATTGACAGTCATCGACACGCATCCGGCGACCGGCCGCGAACACGGCTTTCCCGCGTCCCTTCCAACGCGAGCCGGAGGCCGGCCATGACTGGCTGGGAGTGGGGCTCGATTGCCAGCCTGGCGATCGGCGATGTCCTGCTGCTGCGGGCCTTCCTGCGCTGGGACCAGAGGCGTCTGGCGAAGCTGATGCCGCTTGCCTCCGGGCAAGGGCGGTTGCCATGAGCCAGGTCTCTGTCGCGCTGTGCATGCACAACGGCGCGGCCTTCATCCGCGAGCAGATCCGGAGCATCTGCCGCCAGACCCATGCGCCGTCGGAGATCGTCATTTCGGACGACGCGTCGACCGACGACGGCGTCGAGATCGCGAAGGCCGCCTTCGACGAATGCGCCCGCGAGAACGCCGACCAGCGCATCGAAATCGTCCTCCTCCAGAACCCGAAGGCGCTGGGCGTGACCCGCAATTTCGAGCAGGCCGCGACGCATTGCCGCGGAGAACTCGTGATGCTTTGCGACCAGGACGACGCCTGGCATCCGCACCGGCTCGCGCGGCTGCGGGCCGAGTTCGAGCGTCGCCCGGAACTGCTCCTGCTGCACAGCGACGCCCGGCTGGTCGATGCGCGCAACCGCAGCCTCGGCGGGTCGCTGTTCCACGCGCTCGAGGTGCGACCCGCAGAGCTGGCCTGCATCCACGACGGGCGCGCCTTCGACGCGCTGCTTCACCGCAATCTGGTCACCGGCGCGACGGCCGTGTTCCGCCGCAGCCTGCTGGACCATGCGTTGCCGTTTCCGGAGGAATGGCTGCACGACGAATGGCTGGCGATCATCGCTGCCGCCGTCGGCCGCGTCGACGTGCTGGAAGAGGAGCTGATCGACTACAGGCAGCACGACCACAACCAGATCGGCGCCCGGCGCGAGTCGTTCCTGCAGAAGGTCCAGCGTGCGCTCATGCCCAGCGGCGACAGCCAGTCGCAGATGGCCGTCAAGGCCGAGAAGCTGCTCGCCCAGATGCTGCGGCTGGTCGGCCAGGTGGAGGTCGAGAAGATCGGCCTGGTGTTCGACAAGCTGGAACACCAGCGCTTTCGGGCGCAGCTCCCCAACAGCCGGCTGGCGCGCATCCTGCCGATCGCCCACGAGGCGCTGAAGGGCCACTACGCCCGCGTCGGCCGCGGCGGCAAGGGCATCGTCCGCGACCTGCTGCAGCCCAAATAGCGGCGCCGGCGCAGCCGAAGTCCAACCTCTTTCCGTGCATCCCCACATCCCCACATCCCCCCATGCCACTTCCACCATCCGTCGGCCGCCTTGCAATGGCCGAACCGGGAGCGCTCGCTTGAACCCGCACCTGGCTCCCGCCACTTCGATGAAGTCCCTCGCTCGCACGCTCTGGTCGCACCGCGAGCTGATCGCCCGCATGACGCGGCGCGAGATCACGGGCCGCTACAAGGGCTCGTGGATGGGGCTGTTCTGGTCCTTCCTCAACCCGCTGTTCATGCTGGCGGTCTACACGCTCGTCTTCTCCGTCGTCTTCAAGGCGAAGTGGGGCGTCGACACCGGCGGGCCGGGCAGCCGCACGCAGTTCGCCATCGTGCTGTTCGCCGGGATGATCGTGCACGCCTTCTTCGCCGAGGTCATCAACCGGGCGCCCGGCCTGATCCTCGCGAACACCAATTTCGTGAAGAAGGTCGTCTTCCCGCTCGAGACGCTGGTGGCGACGACGGCCGGCGCGGCGCTGTTCCATGCCGCGACGAGCACGGCGGTCCTGCTGCTGGCCTTCGGTCTCTTCAATGGGCATCTGCAGTGGACGACGGTGTTCCTGCCCCTGGTCTTCCTTCCACTGATCGTGCTGGCGATGGGCTGCGGCTGGTTCCTCGCCTCGGTCGGCGTCTTCGTCCGGGACATCGCGCAGGTCGTGGCGATGGCGACGGCCGTCCTGATGTTCCTGTCGCCCGTCTTCTTTCCGGTGAGCGCGCTGCCGCCGCGCCTGCAGCCCTGGATCCAGCTCAATCCGCTGACCTTCATCATCGAGCAGACGCGCGAGGTCGTGATCTGGGGGCACCTGCCCGACTGGGCCGGCCTGGGCGTCTATCTCGCCATCGCGACCACGGTGGCGTGGCTCGGCTACGCCTGGTTCCAGAAAACGCGCACGGGGTTCGCCGATGTCCTTTGACGACCCGTCCATCGACCTGGCCATCGACGTGGCGAACCTGGGCAAGTGCTACCGCACCTATGCCCATCCCACCGACCGACTGAGGCAATTCGTGGTGCCCAGGGCACGCCAAGTGCTGGGCCTGGCGCCGCAGCGCTACTTCCAGGAATTCTGGGCGTTGGACGACGTGTCGTTCCAGGTGCGCCGCGGAGAGACCGTGGGCATCGTCGGGCGCAACGGATCGGGCAAGTCCACGCTGCTGCAGATCATCTGCGGCACGCTCATGCCGACCGTCGGCACGGTGGAAACGCAGGGCCGCGTGGCCGCGCTGCTCGAACTGGGCGCGGGCTTCAATCCCGAGTTCTCCGGGCGCGACAACGTCTACATGAACGCCTCGTTGCTGGGCCTGTCGCGCGTACAGACCGACGCCCGCTTCGACGCCATCGCCGCGTTCGCCGACATCGGCGCGCACATCGACCAGCCGGTCAAGACCTATTCCAGCGGCATGTACGTGCGGCTGGCCTTCGCTGTCATCGCACACGTCGACGCGGACATCCTGATCGTCGACGAGGCCCTGTCGGTGGGCGACGCCGTGTTCACCCAGAAGTGCATGCGCTTCATCCGCGAGTTCCAGCAGAAGGGCACGCTGCTGTTCGTGAGCCACGACATGGGGTCGGTGCAGAACCTCTGCCAGCGCTCGATCTGGATGGGCAACGGCAAGGTCATGGCGGCCGGCCCGTCCAGGCAGATCGTGGCGTCCTATCTGCGCCAGACGCTGCAGGAGGTGTATGGCGGCGCCATATCGCTCGATCCGCTGGAGGCGCTGAGAACGCCCGGAATGCCGAAAGCGCCAGAGATGCATGAGATCCATGAGCTGGCGTGCCTGGCCGATGGCGCCGAAGAGGCGGGGTCGCCCGACACGGCGCCGGTCATCGACTACGCGTCGCGTCTGAGCGTCGGCCCGGCGAAGCTGGCCGATGCGACCGGCTGGAAGACCGGTGCCGGGGAGATCGTGTCGATCGGGATCGAGCGGCCGGATCGCGCGCCGTCGACGGTCTTCGAAGGCGGCGAATCGGTGCGCCTCGTCATCCGTGCGGTGGCCCGGCAGGACTTCGACCGGCCGATCCTCGGCTTCATTCTCAAGGACCGTCTGGGACAGGACCTGTTCGGCGAGAACACGCTGCCGCTGACGGCCTTTTCGCCACGCGCCGTGCGGGCCGGCGAGACCTTCCGCGCCACCTTCGAGTTCCGCTTGCCGATGCTCCCGAACGGCAGCTACACGCTGATGGCCTCGCTGGCCGACGGCGATCTCTACGACAACGTGCAGCACCACTACATGCACGACGCGCTCGTGCTGCATGTGGCTTCCAGCCAGATTCGCTGGGGCCTGGTGGGCATTCCATTCCAGAAGATCGAATTCGAGGTC
>CAIQMJ010000290.1 GCA_903872875.1 uncultured Variovorax sp. | reverse complement strand
CGGCTATGACCTACCCGCTCGGCGGGCGCCTGTGGTCGGCCCTGCGTGATCTGAGCGCAAAGGCGCAGGTGCCGTTTTTTGACTTGGGCCACCCCGGCCATGGCATCGTGCACGTGATGGGGCCGGAACTCGGCATCGTGCTGCCCGGCCTCACGCTGATCTGCGGCGACAGCCACACCTGCACCAACGGCGGCCTGGGTGCGATGGCCTTCGGCGTCGGTTCCTCCGAGAGCACGCACGCGCTCGCCACGCAGACGCTGCGCCAGCAGAAGCCCAGGCAGATGCGCATCCGCTGCGAAGGCGCACTGCGCGCCGGCGTCACCGCGAAGGACCTGGCGCTGCACATCATCGGCCGGCTGGGCGCGGCCGCGGGCGTGGGCTCGGCCATCGAGTTCGCCGGTCCGGCGATCGAGGCCATGGAGGTCGAGGGCCGGCTCACCCTGTGCAACCTGTCAGTGGAACTGGGGGCGCGCTTCGGCATGGTCGCGCCCGACCAGCGCACCTTCGACTACCTGCGCGGCCGGCCCTTCGCACCGCAGGGCGCTGCCTTCGACGAGGCGGTGGCGCACTGGCGCACGCTGCCGAGCGACACCGGTGCGGCGTTCGACCGCGAGGAGGTCATCGACGCCGCCGCGGTGCGGCCTACCATCACCTGGGGCACCAGCCCCGAACACGCCATCGCCATCGATGCGCGCATTCCCGATCCGCAGGCCAGCGCCGACCCGGCACAGCGCGACACGCTGGCGGCGGCACTCGACTACATGGGGCTGACGGCCGGCCGGCCGATTGCCGGCACGCCGGTCGACTGGGTCTTCATCGGCTCCTGCGCCAACTCGCGGCTGTCCGACCTGCGCGCAGCGGCCGACGTGGCGCGCGGCAGGCAGGTCGCCGCGGGCGTGACCGCCTGGGTCGTGCCGGGCTCGGAAAACGTCAAGCGCGCGGCCGAGGCCGAAGGCCTGCGCGAGGTCTTCGAGGCTGCGGGCTTCGCCTGGCGCGAGCCCGGCTGCAGCATGTGCGTGGCCGCGAACGGCGAGCAGGTGCCGCCGCAGCAGCGGTCGGTGTCGACCTCCAACCGCAACTTCGTCGGTCGCCAGGGACCGGGCGCGCGCACGCACCTGGCCAGCCCGGCCATGGCCGCCGCCGCTGCCATCGCAGGCGCCATCACCGACGTGGAGGCGCTCGGCAGCGCAGCCCGCAGCGCGGAGCTCACCCCATGAGCATGCAACCCTTCACCACGCTGACCGGCGCCGCGGCGCACCTGCCGCGCGCCAATGTCGACACCGACGTTATCGTGCGCATCGAGCGGCTGACCGCCTCGACCTCGCGCGACGGCCTCGGCGCCCATGCATTCGAAGCACTGCGCTACCGCGAGGACGGCAGCGAGGATCCGTCTTTCGTCTTCAACCATCCCGCTTTTCGCGGTGCACCGATCCTGCTGGCCGGCGAAAACTTCGGCTGCGGTTCGTCGCGCGAGGGCGCGGTGTGGGCGCTGCAGGGCATGGGCGTGCGCTGCGTGATCGCGCCGAGCTTCGGCGACATCTTCTTCAGCAACTGCTTCCAGAACGGCATGCTGGCGATCCGCTGGCCGGCCGCCCAGGTCGACGCATTGGCTGCGCTGTGCGCCAACGGTGCGTCCGCCACGGTCGACCTGCAGACCCGCCATGTCACGGCGCCGGATGGCAGCGTCCATGGCTTCGAGGTCGATTCATTGCGCCGCGAAGCCCTGCTTCATGGGCTGGACGACATCGGGCTCACGCTGAAGGACGACGCGCTGATCCGCGAATGGCAGGCGGCCGACCGGCAACGGCGGCCATGGGCCTGGCCATCGGCCGGTGCGAAGGCGGCGGCATGAACGGCTTCATGCTGCGCCGTCTCGTCGGGCTGTTCAGGCGCGACTGGCTGCATGCGCGGCCCGTGAAGCCGCAGCCGCCCTGAAGACGCGCCAGCCCCGCGGGGCACAGGACGACAAGACAAGAGACATACGGAGACAACACGAATGACAAGACAACGACAGACGCTTTTCACGGTCGGCGCATTGCTGGCGGCCGCCATGGCCTCGCCCTCGGCGCACGCGCAGGCAGCTTGGAAGCCCGATCGCCCGGTGACGCTGGTCGTGCCCTACAGCGCCGGCGGCGGCACCGACGCCACAGCGCGCGCCGTCTCGAAGCAGCTCGGCGTGCTCTGGGGGCAGCCGGTGGTGGTCGAGAACATGCCCGGCGCCGATGGCCTGATCGGCACGCGCCGTGTGATGGAGGCCAAGCCCGACGGCTACACGCTGCTGCTGCAGGTGCCGGCCATCGTCGTGACCAAATACACGCCGGGGCTGAAGGGCATCGATCCACTGGCGAGGCTCGATCCGCTGACCGCTGTGTCGCAGTCGCCAGCGGCGATTGTCGCGAGCGCCAGGCTGCCGGTGCGCACGTTCGCGGAATTCATCGCGTACTGCAAGACGGCCGCGCAGCCCTGCTCGCTGGCCAGCGGCGAGAGCCTCGCGCGCATCTCCGCCAGGCAGCTCGCGGCCGAGGCCGGCATACCCAACCTGATCGTCGTGAACTACCGCGGCACCGGTGCGATCGTGACCGACCTGATCTCGAACAACGTCAACATGGCGTTCACCGGCATCACGGCCGCCTTGCCGCACTACAGGGCCGGCACGCTGAAGATCTTCGCGACCCAGGGCCGCCAGCGCGCAGCGGTGTTGCCGGAGGTGCCGACCACGGCCGAAGCGGGTTTCCCGCAGTTCCAGTCGGTCACCTGGTTCGGCCTGTTCGCGCCCAAGGGCACGCCGGCGGCCGTCGCCAACGGCATCGTCGCTGCGTTGCGCGAGGCGGTGAAGGACGCCGACGTGCAGAAGACGATCGCAGCCGCGGGCGCGGAGCCGGTCGTCAATTCGCCCGCCGAGTTCGCCGCGCAGGTGCGCGAAGAGAGCGAGCGGCTCGGTGCGCTCGTCAAGACCTATCCATTGGAGTGAAAGCCCATGACCCCATTCGATGATTCCGATGCCGAGCAGACCGAGGTGCGCTGCGTGCTGATGCGCGGCGGCACGAGCAAGGCGCTGTTCTTCCACCAGGCCGACGTGCCGCCGCCCGGCCCCGCGCGCGACCGCCTGCTCAAGCGCGCCATGGGCACGCCCGACGTGCTGCAGATCGACGGCCTCGGCGGCTCGCGGCTGGTCACGTCCAAGGTCGCGATCATCCAGCGCTCGGCGCGCGAGGACGCCGACGTCGACTACACCTTCGCGCAGGTCGACGTCGAGCGCGACCTGGTCGGCTACGACGCCAACTGCGGGAACATTTCGTCGGCCGTCGCGCCGTTCGCGATCGACGAAGGACTGGTGGCCGCCGTCGAGCCGCTCACCACGGTGCGCATCCACAACACCAACACCGGCACGCTGCTGGTGTCGAAGGTGCAGGTGAAGAACGGCAAGGCGCGCGTGCGCGGCGACTGCGCGATCGCCGGCGTGCCGGGCACCGGCGCCGAGATCCTGATGGACTACACCGACACCCTTGGCGCCAAGACCGGCAAGCTGCTGCCCACCGGCCGGACGGTCGACACCATCGCACTGGAGGACGGACGGCGCATCGAAGTGTCGGTAGTCGACGCGGCGACGCCCTGCGTCTTCATCGCCGCCGGTTCGCTCGGCCTGAGCGGCAGCGAGCTGCCGCCGGACATCTCGGCGGACCGTGCGTTGATCGAGACGATCGGCGAGCTGCAGGCCAAGGCCGGCGAACGGATCGGCCTGTACAGGCACTGGCGCGACGTGCACCTGCCCGGCCTGCCGCTGGCCGTGATCGTGGCCGAGCCGGCCGACTACGCCGACACCAACCGTGCCGTCGTGAAGGCCGATGACTGCGACCTGCGGGCACGCCTCGTCTTCCTCGGCAAATGCCACGACAGCATGGCCGGCACCGGATCGCTGTGCACCGCCGCGGCATCGCGGGTGCCGGGCACGCTGGTCCACGCCGCCGTGGGCCCACGCAACGCCACGCACACGCTGCGCATCGGCCATCCGCTGGGCGTGATGGACGTGAAGGTCGCCG
>CAIQMJ010000289.1 GCA_903872875.1 uncultured Variovorax sp. | reverse complement strand
GGATCTCCTGAAGGGGGATGGCGCCGTTCTCGGCATAGCGATCGAGGATGCGTTCATACAGCCCGGCCTTGCTGCCGAAGGCCGCATAGAAGCTGGGCGGGTTGATGCCGAGCGTCTTGGTCAGGTCCGCGACGCTGACGGCGTCGTAGCCTTTCGCATGGAACAGGCGCTGGGCGGTGACCACCGCGTCGTCCGGATCGAATCGGCGAGGGCGGCCACGCGTGCGCGAAATATCTGTAGTCATGATTACAAAATACTTGACAGTGGCAATGGTGGATTATGTATCATTCACTACATTAATCCCAAGGAGTGATCATGTCAGCGTTCAAGGACAAGTCGGTTTTGGTGCTCGGCGGCAGCCGGGGGATCGGGGCGGCGATCGTGCGGCGCTTCGTGGCGGACGGCGCGAAAGTGGCTTTCACCTACGCCGGCTCCCCGGAAGCGGCGCAGTTGCTGGCAACCGAAACCGGGAGCACCGCATTCCTGACGGACAGCGCCGAGCGCGATGCGGTCATTGCCCGGGTCCGCGACAGCGGCCCCTTGGATGTGCTGGTGGTGAATGCCGGCATCGCCATCTTCGGCGATGCGCTGGAACAGGACCCCGATGCGGTGGATCGCCTGTTCCGCATCAATGTCCACGCGCCGTACCACGCCTCGGTGGAGGCGGCGCGGAAGATGCCGCAAGGTGGGCGGATCATCGTGATCGGATCGGTGAACGGCGACCGCATGCCGCTCCCCGGCATGGCGTCCTATGCGCTGAGCAAGTCCGCACTGCAAGGATTGGCGCGAGGTCTGGCGCGGGATTTCGGCCCGCGCGGCATCACGATCAACATCGTCCAGCCGGGTCCGATCGATACCGACGCGAATCCGGAGGACGGACCGATGAAGGACCTGATGCACAGCTTCATGGCGATCAAGCGCCACGGCCGTTCCGAAGAGGTGGCGGGTATGGTGGCCTGGCTGGCGGGGCCGGAGGCGGGCTTCGTGACGGGCGCGATGCACACGATAGACGGCGCCTTCGGGGCCTGATCAACCCATTTCGACATCCAGCAATCGGATGTACTGCTGTCCCCCGTGCATGTCGCGCTCCAGCGCGCCACCTTGCGGATTCCGCCGTGGGTAGGAAATCTTGACGACGGACAGGTCAGGCACCAGGAAGCGCTTCACCTGGGTCGCATCCACATCGAGCAGCGCGCCGATGGATGCGGGGGACAGCGCCGGTGCCTCGGCATAGCGATCGAAGGTCTCGCGGTCCGGGAACGACAGGTCCACCGTGATCCAGAACGGCCCGGCATTCTTGGAGCGCACGTGGCGACAGACTTCGCTGAGCTTAGGCATGTTGCAGTTCTCCCGCGTCGACGAATTCGGTACGCACCAGTTCATGGGGATCGTTCACCTGCACCACGTGGTTCAGCAGGAACTCGTAGACGGCACCGCGCTCGATCTCGGCCGGCGAGAACGGAAACGCATAACTCGGCATTGGCTGCTCGCGATTCAGCGGCATGTGGAAGAACAGCGGATTGCAGGTCTTGGCGATCTGCGTCGCCAGTTCCTGGGTGGCGGCCGTTGCGACGAAGAGCAGGCCGACTTCGATTGGCGATGGTGTGCCGGCACGCATCGGCAGGCCCGACACGGCATTCCAGCCGTAGGTGCGCAGCGAAATATCGAATTTGCCGGCGCGGTTTCCCATCGTGTCGCCGACGCGCTGGACCAGGTGCTCATGCATCTGCTCGACGAAGCGGTCGAGTTCCGCAAGTACCGCGCGGTCCTGGATGCCGATCAGCATGATGGTCTGGAACGCACCGGTCGACGCGCCTTCGAGTTTCATCGTGTAGGGCCTGGGCACAAAACGCGATCCGTGCACGCGCACGATGCGCTCGTCGACCGCCGTGTATCGCGCCTGCGTCACGTCCAGCACACCACCCGGCTCGACCAGTTCGAACGGATCGCTGTTCTCGTACAGCATGTGGGCAGAGACGGTTTGAGGCGTGCAGCGGTTGGAGATGCCGAGCGGTTCGACCTCGAAGGCGTCTTTCCCGATGCGGATCATGACGCCGCCGTCGCGCGAGTTGACGGTGCACAAGCCGCCGCACTCGGCGATCTTGCCGGCATGCCATGCCGGACCCACTCCGGCGCCTCGCAACAATGGCAGCGCGGCGAGCACGGCCGTGTCGGTGGTGCGGCCGCCCAGGACGATATCGGCCCCGGCCTCCAGCGCAGCCATGTAGGGTTCCGGCCCCATCAATGCCACGATGTGCTCGCAGCGGCCGAAAAGTTCGGCGCCGGCGTCCTTCATGGGCGGCAGCGGCTTGACGAGGCCGGCGTCGGCCTTCTCTTTCATGAGCGAAGGCTGTTGTTCCGAATACAGCAGGGCGATGCGCGGGCGCAGTCCGTTCTCGCGTGCGATCTCGAGAGCAATGTCTCGCATCCATTCGAGCGCTGCATCGCAGCCTGAGGTGCCGCAGGAGCCGATCAGCAATGGCAGGCCGGATCGGGCCTGCGCCCTCATCAGGATCGCCAGATCGGTCTTGACGGCATCGCGCGAGTACTTCGGGCGACCGGTGGCCAGATAGGCCGGCCCGCTGTCGGTCGAGCCGGCGTCGCAGGCGATGGCGTCCGCCCCGGCGGCCAGGCCGGCGGCCACGTCGGATTCGCGCACGCCGGCACCGAGGGCCCCGGTCGGTACCAGCACGTTGACGGTGTTCTCGAGCCGTTCGGTCATGTGGTCACCTCGAAAGGCCGGGCGATCGTGGCGCCGCGCCGATTGGATCTTCCCTCGACCGCGTGGTCGTGTGCATCTGCCATGGAGGTCTCCTGTAGGCAATGAAGAAAGCGAGGCGCAGGGCCGCGCAGACGAGATGCGTGGCACGCACCGCGTCACTACGAAAAGCGAGGAAAAGCGACCTGCTGCTATTGGCCGCCGAGGCGCGCCAGGATCATGAGCCGGACCTGGTCGACGTGGTGATGCATGGCCTTCTGAGCACGCTCCGGATCTCCCGCGCGCAGGGCGTCGATGATTTCCAGGTGTTCGGCACAGACCAGTTTGCGGCGCGACGGCAGCCGGCCGAACCTGAACATCGCGGTGCGCGTGCGGAGGTCGGCAATGACTTGCTGCAGCACCGGATTGCCGCTGGCCGCCGCGATCAGCCCGTGCAGATCGCGATCGCTGGCCGCGAACTCCGGTGTGACGACGTCTTCGGGCAATTGCAGCGCCTCGCCGATGCGACTCCGGAGAAGCTCCAGCTCGGCCACCGGCACCCGGCCTGCGGCAAGCCTCGCGGCCTCGCCTTCGACCAGCCGGCGCACATTCAGGATGTGCATGTATTCCTCGATGGGCAGCGCGCGCACGACCAGCGCGCCACTGCGCTGGCGCTCCAGGAGGCGCTCGCCCTCCAGGCGGCGCACGGCTTCGCGCAGTGGCGTGCGGGAGATGCCGAGTTGGAGCGCGATCTGGC
>CAIQMJ010000288.1 GCA_903872875.1 uncultured Variovorax sp. | reverse complement strand
GGCGCTGGCGCGGGCCTTGATCACCGAACCGCGGGTGCTGCTGCTGGACGAACCGCTGTCGGCGCTCGACCCCTTCCTGCGTATCCAGATGCGTGCCGAACTGCGACGCTGGCAGAAGGAATTGGGCCTGACCTTCATCCACGTCACGCATTCGCAGGAAGAGGCGATGGCGCTGGCCGACACGATGGTCGTGATGAACCACGGACTGATCGAACAGGTCGGTTCGCCGCACCAGGTCTACAACCATCCGGCCAGCGAGTTCGTCGCGCGCTTCATGGGCGGGCACAACGTGCTCGACACGCCGGCCGGCCCGGTGGCCGTGCGCAACGACCACATGCAGATCGCGCCGAGCACCGCCGTTGCCTATGGCGATCCGGGCATTGCGGCGCAGGTCACGGACGTCGAGTACCAAGGAACCTACGTGCTGCTCGGTCTGGAGCTCGCCAGTGGTGCCGCTGGCCGCAAGACGGTGTCGGTGCTGATCGGCGAGGCCGCATTTCTCTCGCGCCCGTATGTGCAGGGAGAGAACGTGCGCCTGTCCTGGAGCCATGACGACGCACGCGTGCTCGGCCCCGGCGTGCAGCGTCCGGGCGATCGCGGGGATTCGTCGCCTGGTGCGCTGCGCGACGACACCGCTGCGCTTGCCAGCATCACCACGCTCTGAGCGCGTACCACGCACGCTCGCCATCGTTCACTTTTTTTCCAACCAGAAGCTGGAGGCTTTCATGTCCGACACCCCCGATTCGATCCACGGCGTGCAGCGCCGCACCTTGCTCAAGGGCACGGCCGGCATGGCCGGCATCCTGGCCGCCGGCATGGCCCCCGCCGTGCATGCGCAGGAGAAGGTCGTCCTGCGCTACCTCGGCACGGCCGTGAACCAGGACAAGGCCATCGCCGACAAGTTCAAGGCCGACACCGGTATCGAGATCCAGTACGTGGCCGTGACGACCGACGACGTGACCAAGCGCGCCGTGACCGCGCCGAACAGCTTCGACCTGATCGACACGGAGTTCTTCTCGCTCAAGAAGATCGTGCCGACCGGCAACCTGAAGGGCATCGACAGCAAGCGTGTGAAGAACGCCGACAAGATCACCTCGCTGTTCACCAAGGGCGAAGTCGCCGGCAAGAAGGTCGGCGACCAGGGCACGGCACCGGTCAAGGTGATCTATCTCGAAGGCGAGAAGAGCAAGGTCTTCGCGAAGTCGGCGACGCAGTTCATGTCGCTGATCCCGACCACGTACAACGCCGACACGCTGGGCATCCGTCCCGACCTGATCAAGCGCCCGATCGGCTCCTGGGCCGAACTGCTGAACCCCGAATTCAAGGGCAAGGCGGCCATCCTGAACATCCCGTCGATCGGCATCATGGACGCCGCGATGGTGGTGGAAGCCAAGGGCATCCACAAGTACAAGGACAAGGGCAACATGACCAAGGCCGAGATCGACCTGACGATCAAGACCCTGATCGAGGCCAAGAAGGCCGGTCAGTTCCGCGCGCTGTGGAAGGACTTCAACGAGTCGGTCAACCTGATGGCGTCGGGCGAAGTGGTGATCCAGTCGATGTGGTCGCCGGCCGTGACCGCGGTGCGCAGCAAGGGCATCGACTGCACGTTCCAGCCACTCAAGGAAGGCTATCGCGCCTGGGCTTCGGGCTTCGGCCTGCCGGCCACGCTGTCGGGCAAGAAGCTCGACGGCGCCTATGAATTCATCAACTGGTTCCTCGACGGCTGGGCCGGCGCCTACCTGAATCGCCAGGGCTACTACAGCGCCGTGCTGGACACCGCGAAGACCAAGATGGAAGCCTACGAATGGGCTTACTGGATGGAAGGCAAGCCCGCCGCGCAGGACATCAAGAGCCCGCAGGGCGACGTCATCGCCAAGGCCGGTTCGGTGCGGGACGGCGGCAGCTATGAACAGCGCATGGGTGGCATCGCCTGCTGGAACGCGGTGATGGACGAGAACGAGTACATGGTCAGGAAGTGGAACGAATTCGTGGCTGCCTGACCTGCCTTGCTCCCTCTTCCGCAGGGGGAGGGAAGTAAGAAAACATGAGCACACCCGTCGCATCCGGCAACGCCGCTTCCATGCCCACGCACACCGTCAAGGCCTGGTGGCAGGCGGCGCCGTTTGCATTGGTGTTCCTGCTGTTCTTCCTGATCCCGCTGGCGCTGATCGCGATGGTCAGCCTGTGGGACTTCAACGAGTACGAGCTGATCCCGGCTTTCTCGCCGCGCAACTACCTGAGCATCTTCGAAGGCTGCTCCCACCTCACCGACAACGGCGACTTCTGCGTCACGCTGTCGACCTACCTGAGCACGCTCAAGTTCTGTCTGCTGGTCTGGGGCATCACGCTGCTGATCGGCTTTTCCGTGGCCTATTTCCTGGCCTTCCACGTACGTTCGTCGGGCATGCAGACCGTGCTGTTCGTGCTGTGCACCGTGCCCTTCTGGACCTCCAACGTGATCCGCATGATCTCGTGGGTGCCGCTGCTCGGCCGCAACGGGCTGGTCAACCAGGGACTGATGGGGATCGGCCTTGTCCACGAGCCGGTGGAGTGGCTGTTGTTTTCCGATTTCTCGGTGGTGCTCGCCTTCGTGCACCTCTACACGATGTTCATGATCGTGCCGATCTTCAACAGCATGATGCGCATCGACCGCAGCCTGCTCGAGGCTGCCAATGATTCGGGCGCCTCCGGCTGGCAGACGCTGTGGAACGTGATCGTGCCGCTGTCGCGCACCGGCATCCTGATCGGCTCGATCTTCGTCATCACCATCGTGATGGGCGACTTCGTCACCATCGGCGTAATGGGCGGCCAGCAGATCGCTTCGATCGGCAAGATCATCCAGGTGCAGACCTCCTACCTGCAGTTCCCGCTCGCCGCGGCCAACGCGATGATCCTGCTGGCCGTGGTCCTGATGATCATCTGGGGCCTGACGCGCCTCGTCGACATCCGCAAGGAACTATGAGCACCCGAATCGGCGAAAAACGCAGTCCCGGCTTCTGGCCGCTCGCGATCGTGTTCGCGCTGTTCGTGGTCTTCCTCTACGGGCCGATGATTACGATCTTCGTGCTGAGCTTCCAGGGACCCGAAGGCGGACTCACCTTCCCGCTGCGCGGCATCTCGCTGCACTGGTTCCACAAGCTGGCCGAAGGGCTGGGCACGGTCGACATCGGCGCGGCGTTCCGGCGCTCGCTCGCGCTGGGCGCGGTGGTGATGGCGTTCACCGTGGTGCTGTCGGTGCTGGCCGGGCTCGCGTTCCG
>CAIQMJ010000287.1 GCA_903872875.1 uncultured Variovorax sp. | reverse complement strand
ACATGAGCAGGATCCGGTCCAGCACGCACTTCATGTTCATTCCTGTCGACGCGCCCGGCCATACGAAGGCGTGTGAACTCTTCGATTCGCTCGACCAGGTCCTGAAGACAGGCCGCCTTGAATGGCCTGCGCGGATGATTGAAGCCGGTGTCGATCCGGCTTGGGACCGGGCTTCCATGACAGAGTATCGTAAGCTCAATCGCCAGTCATCAGCCGCAAGGGCGAGGTGGCTGGAGCGATGGGCCCATGACTGGGAGCAGCATGAGAATATGGATTACTGACGCGTTGAAAAGGAGAATGCTCTGTCTGTCTGGGATCTGGCGCATTCCGCTGAAGGAGCGTGGGTCCTCGGGAACTATGCTCGCTAGTTCCACTCAAGTGTATCTATGTCGCAAGACCCCGTGAAGTTTGACTTGCCTCCCGCAATGCGCCGTCTTTGCGCCGCCCATCAAGAGGTCGTTACGCACTACGCCCGAACCGGGCTGAAATTTACGCTGGATGGGAGGCTGGTGGGCGATCTGGCGGAGGCGGTCGCATTTGAGTTCTTCGACATAGTTCCCTGCAAAGCGCGTACGAATGGCGCCGACGCAGTGGTTCGAGGCAGCGGGTCGCTAGTGCAAGTGAAGTCCTCGGGCAGTGGGCGCGGGCCCACCTACAGCAAGGGCGAAGGCACGGCCACTTATCTTCTATTTGTCGAGCTGGATTTCGTGGCGGGTACCGCCACCATTGCATACAACGGCCCAGAGGCGCCAATACGTGCCTTGCTTCCGCGAGAGCTGAAGCACTCTACCGAGGTCAAATTGCCGTTGGTGCGAGAACGCGCGCGTCATGTGGCTCTCGGCGATCAGATTCCATTCAAGCTCAACCCGACCGCTCCGGTCGTTTCATAAGGAATGGGGCGGTCGTAGAGTCGGCCCCGTCGTAACCGCAGGTGTTTTAGGCGACGCTCGCGCGATCAACCGTAAGTGTGCGCTGCGACGCTCAAGTCGGCGACAGCCACTAGAGACCGTAAGAGCTCTCTCACCTTGATTATCTTCATGTGCATTGAATTCGTCGGTGAGCAGGTGCTTGCCGCGTTCGCCGCAGTACGGCCTCGCGAAGCGCAGTGCCTTATGACAATTGATTATTTCGCGCGATTCCAGTGTTCGACATGCCGAACATTGAAGGTGCCCGTCGTTGACAGCGACCCCGAGCGGACATTCGTCGCGGTCGCCTCGACTTCGGCGAGCTCCGCTCTTGCTGAACCACGACAGCAGTGCGGGCTCTGTTCGGAGCCGCTGACATGATCTGCGTCCATGCGCCGTTGCGTGACAGCGCCGTCACGATTCCTTTCGACATCGTTTCGTAACACGGTCGTTCCGATGACCCCTGCGCAAGCCAAAGCGCGTTGCCGCCGCCCTCCGGGGTGGGATGGCAGCCCAAGTGCGCGGCAGGCGCCAAAAAAAAACATACCCAAAAAATGACATGGCATCATCGAAGCGAGACTTCGAACGATTCGTGGCTTGGCTGCATCTGCCCGCCATTGAGGCGCCCTCCAACGTGAGGTGTCCGGCCAATCTCGCGCTGGCCCACTTTGACGCCTTGGCGCAGACCTCCCGGCAGCACAGCCAGCGCTCCATCTACCTTGTGGGCCAAGCTCGCCGGCTTCTGGCCAGCACGCCCGACGGACCGCCCGACAGCCGAGCGGTCGCGGCCGACGGCACCTGGCCATGGAAGCGGCTGCGGACCATGACCATCGAGCCCTTCAGGGGTT
Organism: uncultured Variovorax sp.; assembly: GCA_903872875.1. Lineage (GTDB taxonomy): Bacteria > Pseudomonadota > Gammaproteobacteria > Burkholderiales > Burkholderiaceae_C > Variovorax. Next base: position 1,660 of record CAIQMJ010000287.1, on the reverse strand, counting down.
TTCGCACGCCAGAGTCCTTCGATCTGCAAAGACGGGTCATCCTCTCTTATGGCCCCAACGGGAGCGGCAAGCCGAGCTTCTGCGAAGCCCTGGAATACGGCCTGCTCGGCTCGGTCGAAGAGGCTGAGAGCAAGCGCATTGACGGGCGGACTTATCTGGCCAACTTACATGCCCGCTCGCTTCGAGCCGCCAGCTTTGCGGGCGACCGACCATCAGAACAGGGAATGCGCGGTCGCGGCCAATCCCGACACCTTCCGGTTCTGCTTCATCGAGAGAAACCGCATCGACGCCTTCTCGCGGATCGCGGCCCGGCCGCCAGCCCAACGCACCGGACTGATCGCGACGTCCGACGGCGCGACCGTCTACGTGGTCGACCACGAAGACGACTACGACGCCACGCAGATGAGCGGAAAGCTCACCGTGCTCAACGGCGCCGACAAGTCGGAGGTCGCGCTCAAGTCGGCCGGCGGCAACAGGCTCGAAGCCAACGGCGTCGAGCTCGGCAAGGGCGCGAAGGTGGTGGCGGCGGTGACAGAAGGCCGCAAGGCCACCACGGTCCACTTCACCGTTCGATAGATCACTCATGGCAACCGGGCACCTGTCGCTTCCTGCCGTCCGTGGTGGCCTGCGGGCCTTGCTCGCGGCTGCGCTGTTCGGCGTCAGCACCCCGCTGGTCCAGCACTTCGGTGCCGGTCTCGGTGCCTTCACAACCGCCGCCCTACTGTACGCAGGCGCGGCCGCGGTTGAGTTGCTCTCGCGGCAGCGCGTGGAACGAGATGCGCGCCGATCTGCCGCGCCTGCTGTCGATGGCTGCATCCGGCGCCGTGCTTGGCCCCGTTTCTCTGGCCTGGGGCCTGCAGCACACCAGTGGCACGAGCGCATCGCTGATGCTCACGCTCGAAGCGCTGTTTACCGCGGTGCTCGCGCGCCTGCTCTACCAAGAGTCGATGGACCGACGGCTGTGGGCGGCGATGCTGCTGCTGCTCGCCGGTGGCATTGCACTGGTGCTCGACCAGGGTCGCAGCGGCGGTACGCAGCTGTGGGGCATGCTGGCCGTGCTGGCCGTGCTGGTCGCGACGGCGGCCTGGGGCACCGACAACACACTCTCGCGGGCGCTAGCCGAGCGAGACCCCGGTCAAGTCTTGCTGGGCAAGGCAGCGATCGGCGCCGCAGCGACGGCCATGCTGGCCGTCATGGTCGGCGAACCGATGCCATCGGCCGGCGCGGCGCTCGTCCTGTTTGCGGTCGGCGCCAGCGGTTATGGCCTGAGCCTGCGTTTCTATCTGCTCGCGCAGCGGGCCTTCGGTGCGGCAGGGACCGGCTCCGTCTTCGCGTTCGCGCCCTTCATCGGCGTGGGCTTCGCGATCGCGCTGGGCGACCGCAGCGGCACCTGGATGATGGCGATCGGCGGCGTTTTGATGATGCTCGGCGTGGCGCCGCACCTGATGGAGTCGCATGGTCACGAGCATGTGCACGAGGCGCTGGAGCACGAGCATAGCCACGATGATGGCCATCACGACCATGCACACGCGGTATTGCCGACCAATTCACACAGCCACCCGCACGTCCACGCATCTACGCACCATGCCCATCCGCACGTGCCGGATGCAAATCATCGGCACCCGCACTGAAATTTGAACCGCCACCAAGCCGATAACTT
>CAIQMJ010000286.1 GCA_903872875.1 uncultured Variovorax sp. | reverse complement strand
GCGCATGTGTTCGTGCAGGGCTACCGTCCCGGCGGTCTCGCGGCCCTCGGCTTCGGGCCCGATGAACTCGCGCGGCTGCGTCCCGGCATCGTCTGCGTGTCGCTCACCGCGTATGGCACGCAAGGCCCCTGGGCGGACCGGCGGGGCTTCGATTCGCTGGTGCAGACCGCGATGGGTTTCAACCGGGCAGAGGGCGAGGCCGCTGCGACTGGCGACGAGATCAGGCCGCGCCCGCTGCCGATGCAGATCCTCGACGAGGCGACCGGCTACCTGATCGCCTTCGGTGCGGCGGCCGCGCTTCACCGGCAGCAGCGCGAAGGCGGTAGCTGGCACGTCCGGGTGTCGTTGGCGCAGACGGGGCACTGGCTGCGTTCGCTCGGTCGCGTGGCCGATGGTTTCGATGCGCCCAAGGCCGATCCGGCGCCCTGGGTCGAGACATCGGCTTCAGGTTTCGGCGAGCTGTGCGCGGTGCGGCACAGCGCCATCCTGAGCCGCACGCCCGCCCATTGGTCGCGGCCATCGGAGCCGCCCGGCCGGCACGCGCCGGCCTGGCCCTGAGGCGGCTTCCTACGCATCCTTTGGCGTCGAGTCGTGGCCGAAACTCGATGCGGTTTCTAGAATCCGTAATGAAAATTTCATACAGACGGAGGAATCGGCGTGAAGCTTTGGGTCGCAGCAGGAGCAGCAATGGTCAGTGTGCTGGCGCACGCGCAGGCACCGGCGCAGACCACATGGTTCACGGTCGCGGGCAATCCGATGGACGCCGCGGTGGATACCGTGCAGGTCGATCCGGTCGCACTGGGGATCGAGGGCCCGCTGAAGACGATGAACGTCCGCGTCAGCCGCTCGACGCTGCGCACCAATTGGGAGGGCGTGCCCTACAGGTCGTACGAGTCCGAAGTGGCCTTCGATTGCCGCGCGCGGCGGGCGGACTACCGTATGGCGACCTTCTACATGGCACCGCTCTGGCAGGGGGCACCGCATGTCACGACCGATTACGCGAGGGATCCGAAGCCGATGGTGTTCCGCGACATGTCGCCGAACCCGACGAGCCGGATCATTCGCGCGGCGTGCCGGCTGCGTAGCAGCTGACAGGCGGCCGACCGCGTTCAGGCCACCGCGCCATCGAGCCACGCTTTCTGCGATTCGGCCGTTTCCTTCAAGAAATTCCAGACCGTCTGCATGCGCGCGAGGTGCTTCGTTTCGGCCGGCATCGACATCCAGAAGGTCCGCGTGAAATTGGCCTGTGCCGGCAGCACGCGCTGCAGCCGCGCATCTGCTTCCGCGATGAAGGCAGGCAGCACCGCGATACCGGCGCCCGCCGCCACCGCGCGGTGCTGCGCCAGGATGCTGGTGCTGCGCAGCGCGAAGGCGTCAGGCTTGTACAAGCCATCGAGGAACTGCAGCTCCTTGCTGAACAGCAGGTCGTCCACGTAGCTGATGAAGCTGTGGCCGCGCAGATCCTCCGGCATCCGGATCGGCGGATGCGCCTGCAGGTAATTCGCCGAGGCGTAAAGCCGCAGCGCGTAGTCGGCAAGCTTGCTCACCACCACCGGTCCGCGCGCCGGCCTCGCCAGCGAGATCACGATGTCCGCCTCGCGCCGTGACAGGTGGACCAGCCGAGGCATGGCCAGCAGGTCGATCGTGAGCCGGGGATGCTGCTGTGCGAAGCGCGCAAGTTGCGGCGCGAGCACCACCGTGCCGAACCCCTCCGTTGCGCCGATGCGTACCACCCCGGAAAGGCCTTCCTGCGCGGCAGGGGCGGTGCGCTCGACCGTGCGGAATGCGCTCTCCATCGCCTCGACCTGCGGCTGCAGGCGACGCCCGGCTTCGGTCAGCCGATGCCCGCCGGCTTCGCGCGAGAACAGCGCGGAGCCGACCTGCTTTTCCAGCGCCTGGATGCGGCGCGCGACAGTGGTGTGATCGACTTCCAGCCGGCGCGCGGCGCCTTGCAGCGTGCCGGCGCGCGCGAGCTCCAGGAAGAAGCGCAGGTTGTCCCAGTCCATCATCGGCAATCCCTCCAGTGGCGTGCTCGGTCGATCTCTGCATTTTCGCAAACCATACGCGCACATTTGTCTATTGCTATCGCAAAAGTGCAAAGCTAGGATCGACAGCTATACCGCTTTCCAGACACAGGAGACAAAACCCATGGACGCCAAAGTCAAGTCGACCACCCAGGTCGCCACCGTCAAGCTGCTGATCGGCGGCAAGTTCGTCGAATCGAAGACCACCGAATGGCGCGACGTCGTCAATCCGGCCACGCAGGAAGTGCTGGCCCGGGTGCCTTTCGCCACGCAGGCGGAGGTCGATGCCGCGGTGGCGTCCGCCAAGGAAGCCTTCAAGACCTGGAAGAAGACGCCCATCGGTGCGCGCTCCCGCATCTTCCTGAAGTACCAGCAACTGATCCGCGAGAACATGGCCGAGCTGGCCGCGATCCTCACGGCCGAGCAGGGCAAGACGCTGCCGGACGCCGAGGGCGACGTGTTCCGCGGCCTCGAGGTGGTCGAGCACGCTTCGGGCATCGGCAACCTGCAGCTCGGCGAGCTGGCCAACAACGTGGCCAACGGCGTCGACACGTACACGCTGCTGCAGCCACTGGGCGTTTGCGCCGGCATCACGCCGTTCAACTTTCCCGCGATGATTCCGCTGTGGATGTTCCCGATGGCCATCGCCACCGGCAACACCTTCGTGCTCAAGCCGTCCGAGCAGGATCCGATGGTCACCATGCGTCTGTGCGAACTTGCGCTCGAAGCCGGCATCCCGCCAGGCGTGCTCAACGTGATCCATGGCGGCGAATCGGTCGTCAACGCGATCTGCGACCACAAGGACATCAAGGCGATCAGCTTCGTCGGCTCGACCAAGGTCGGCACGCATGTCTACAACCGCGCGATCCCGACCGGCAAGCGCGTGCAATGCATGATGGGCGCGAAGAACCACGCCATCGTCCTGCCCGACGCCAACAAGGAGCAGACCCTCAACGCCATCGCGGGTGCGGCTGTTGGTGCGGCAGGTC
>CAIQMJ010000285.1 GCA_903872875.1 uncultured Variovorax sp. | reverse complement strand
CTCGCCGCGCCAGTGCACGTCGCTCGGGTCGAACAGCGCGAACACCAGCATTTCGACCACGCAGGCCAGCAGGAACGAAGGCCAGAGGATCCAGGCCAGACGACGGATTCGGCGCTTCATGGCAGCGGCTCGGGACTCAACGCTGGGGCAGCGGCAGGTCGTCGCGCGGCGTGGCCGCGTGGTTGCGGCCGGTCTGTGCGGGCAGCAACTTCTTGCCGGCAGCCAGCGTCTTGTTGATCTCCAGACCCTGGCGGTAGTAGTCGTCGGCCACGACGGGGTCGGGCATTCGGATGGCCAGCCAGAGCGTGGCGAAGCCGGCCACCACGACGATCGCCGGGCCGGCGATCACCATCCAGACCAGTGGGAACTTCCACCAGGGTTGGGCGCCCTCACCGGTATCGGCGGGCGTGTTCGATGCAAGAGTGTTCAAGGTTTGTTCTCCGGGGTTCAGCGGGGCACGAGAAAGATCGCCTTCTCCGACACCCGCGCGTCGTCGTCGACCGCCTGCACGTCGAAGTGCACGGTGTGCGAGCCGGGCGGTGCGGCGTCATAAGGCAACTGCAGCCGCACCGCGATCCAGCGCGATTCGGCCGGTTGCACCACGGCCAGGTCACCGGCAGCGACGGTCAGGCCGTCGAGGCCGCGCACCGAGATGCGGTAGCGCTGCGGCCGCTCGGTCGCGTTCATCACCTGCAGCCGGTACACGTTCTCCAGCATGCCGCCTTCGACGATGCGGGAAAGCGACGCGCGGTCCCGCACCACGTCGACCTTCAGCGGGGTGCGCGCCACCAGGCTGGCCAGCAGGCCGATGCTCAAGACAGCCAGCACGCTGGCGTAGATGAGCACGCGCGGGCGGAACACGCGCGCAAGCACCTGGCGCGGCGACCACCGCGCGGCAATGCCGTTCTGCGTGGCGTAGCGGACCAGGCCGCGCGGGTAGTCCATCTTGTCCATCACGGTGTTGCAGGCGTCCACGCAGAGGCCGCAGCCGATGCACTCGTACTGCTGGCCGTCACGGATGTCGATGCCTGTCGGGCAGACCTGCACACACAGGGTGCAATCGATGCAGTCGCCCAGGCCGCTGCGGTCGTGCTGCTTGCCGCGCGCGCCGCGCGCCTCGCCGCGTGCTGCGTCGTAGCTCACGACGAGCGTGTCGCGGTCGAACATCGCACCCTGGAATCGCGCGTACGGGCACATGTACTTGCAGACCTGCTCGCGCATGAAGCCGGCATTGCCGTAGGTCGCGAAGCCGTAGAAAAAGGCCCAGAACACTTCCCACGAGCCCATGTGCGTCTGCAGGAAAGCCATGGCGAGTTCGCGGATGGGCGTGAAGTAGCCGACGAAGGTGAAGCCGGTCCACAACGCAATGGCCAGCCACACCAGATGCTTGAACCACTTCTTGACCAGCTTCTCCAGGGACATCGCGTCCTTGTCGAGCCGGATGCGTGCGCTGCGCTGGCCTTCGATCTTCTCCTCGATCCACAGGAAGATCTCGGTATAGACCGTCTGCGGGCAGGCGTAGCCGCACCAGAGCCGACCTGCAACGGCCGTGAAAAAGAAGAGCGACAGCGCGGAGATGACCAGCAGGCCGGTCAGGTAGATCAGGTCCTGCGGGTACAGCACCAGGCCGAAGATGTAGAAGCGCCGCGCCGCCAGGTCGAACAGCACCATCTGGCGCTGCCCCCATTCGAGCCACGGCAGCCCGTAGAACACCGCTTGGGTGATGAACACCATCGCCCAGCGCCAGCGCGAGAACAGACCCTGGATGCTGCGCGGGTAGATCTTCTTCTGCGCCGCGTACAGGCCGACGGTCGCGCCTTCGCCGCCCGGTGCGTCCGCAGCATCCTTCGCCACGGCGGCGATCGGGATCACGCGGCGCGGCGCGGCGGGGGCTGGGTTCTGGCTGGGCGGCATGCCGGGCTTTGCGTGGCGCTCAACGCGCCGCGACGGCGGGTTTGTTCGAAAGCCCCCAGACGTACGACGCGAGCACGTGGATCTGCGCCTCGGTCAGGCGGCCCTGCTGCGCCGGCATCTGGTTGGTCTTGCCGGTGTTGATGATCGAGATGATCGCGTCCTGTCCGTAGCCGTGCAGCCAGATGCGGTCGCTGAGGTTGGGCGCGCCGATCGCCGGATTGCCCACGCCGCCGATGCCATGGCAGGCCGCGCAGGCGGTGAACTTGCTCTTGCCCAGGCCGGCGCGCACCGAGTCGTGTGGGCTGCCCGACAGGCTCAGCACGTAGTTGGCGAGGTTCTTCACGTCCTCCGCGTTGCCGACGGCCTCGGCCATCGGCGGCATCACGCCGATGCGTCCGAGCGTGATGGTCTCCTGGATCTTGTCCGGCGTGCCGCCATGCAGCCAGTCGCCATCGGTGAGATTCGGGAAGCCCTTGCTGCCCCGCGCATCGGAGCCGTGGCACTGGGCGCAGTTGTTCAGGAACAGGCGCTCCCCGATCGCCATCGCGCCTGCGTCTGTGGCGACCTGCTCGGCCGGCATCGCGACGTAGCGTGCGTAGATCGGCGCGAGCTCGGCATTCGCCTTGGCCACCTCGCCGGCGTACTCCTCTCGCGCACTCCAGCCGAACTCGCCCTGGCGGCTGCCCAGGCCGGGACACAGGAACAGGTAGCCGAGCCCGAACAGGATGGTGATGACGAACAGCCCGACCCACCACATCGGCAGTGGGTTGTTGGCTTCGCGCAGGTCCTCGTCCCAGACGTGGCCGGTGGTGTTGTCTTCCGACGCCGGCGTGCGCGCGCGGGCCGTGAGCCATAGCAGCAGTCCGCAGGCCAGGATGCTGGCGACCGCGGCGAAAGCCACGTAGTTCGACCAGAAGTCGCTGATGAAATCGCTCATGGGTTTCTCTCAGTCCTCAGTCTTGCTCGAATGGCAGTTGGGCGGCTTCCTCGAAAGCCCGATCGCGACGGCGCGACCAGGCCCAGATCCAGATGCCGATGAAGGTGACGAACGAGGCCAGCGTGGCCACGATGCGAAGGGTGGTGACGTCCATGGCGTGCTCCTTACTTGAGTGCGAGGCCGAGCGACTGCAGATAGGCGACCAGCGCGTCCATCTCGGTCTTGCCCTGCACTTCGGCCTGGGCGCCGGCGATCTGCTCGGCGGTGTAGGGAACGCCGACGCGGCTCAGCGCGCGCATGTGCGGCTCGGCTTGCGCGGCATCGAGCGGCGTCTTCTCGAGCCAGCTGTAGGCCGGCATGTTCGACTCCGGCACGAGATCGCGCGGGTTGTTCAGGTGAATGCGGTGCCACTCGTCGCTGTACTTGCCGCCGACACGGTGCAGGTCGGGGCCGGTGCGCTTGCTGCCCCACTGGAACGGGTGGTCATACACGAACTCGCCGGCCACCGAGTAGTGGCCGTAGCGCAGCGTCTCGGCACGGAACGGCCGGATCATCTGCGAGTGGCAGTTGTAGCAACCCTCGCGGATGTAGATGTCGCGACCCAGAAGCTGCAGCGGCTTGAGCGGCTCGACGCCGGTCACGGCTTCGGTGGTCGACTTCTGGAAGAACAGCGGAACGATCTCGACCAGCCCGCCGATCGCGATGACCAGCAGGATCAGCACGATCATCAGGAAGTTGTTGGTCTCGATCTTCTCGTGCGTGAAACCGGTGCGGCCGGTTGGTGGGGTCGAAGGTGTCTTGGAGCTCATGGCGTTACCTCAGGCGTGGGCCACTGCGGGCGACGCCGGCAGTTGCGGAATCAGGGCCTTGGTGGAGCGGCCGGCGATGACCGTCATCCAGACGTTCCAGGCCATCACCAGCATCCCGCCGAGGTACAGCAGGCCGCCGACCAGGCGCACCACGTAGTACGGATACGTCGCCTTCACGCCCTCGACGAAGGTGTAGGTCAGCGTGCCATCGGGGTTGACCGCGCGCCACATCAGGCCCTGCATCACGCCGGCGATCCACATCGCGGTGATGTACAGCACGATGCCGATGGTGGACACCCAGAAGTGCAGCTCGATCGCCTTGATGCTGAACATCTCGGTACGGCCGTACATGCGGGGAATCAGGTAATAGAGCGAGCCCATGCTGATGAACCCGACCCAGCCGAGCGCACCGGAATGCACATGGCCGATGGTCCAGTCGGTGTAGTGGCTCAGCGCGTTGACCGTCTTGATCGACATCATCGGGCCCTCGAAGGTCGACATGCCGTAGAAGGACAGCGCGACGATCAGGAAACGCAGGATCGGGTCGGTGCGCAGCTTGTGCCAGGCGCCCGACAGCGTCATCACGCCGTTGATCATCCCGCCCCAGCTCGGTGCCAGGAGGATCAGCGAGAACACCATGCCGATGGACTGCGTCCAGTCGGGCAGCGCGGTGTAGTGCAGGTGGTGCGGGCCGGCCCACATGTACGGGAAGATCAGCGCCCAGAAGTGGACGATGGAAAGCCGGTACGAGTACACCGGGCGCCCGGCCTGCTTGGGGATGTAGTAGTACATCATCCCGAGGAAGCCGGCGGTCAGGAAGAAGCCGACCGCGTTATGGCCGTACCACCACTGGACCATCGCGTCCTGCACGCCGGCATAGGCCGAGTAGCTCTTCATCCAGCCGGCCGGAATGGCTGCGCTGTTGACGATGTGCAGCAGCGCCACCGCGATGATGAAGGCACCGTAGAACCAATTGGCCACGTAGATGTGGCGGACCTTGCGGGTGCCCAGCGTGCCGAAGAAGACGATGGCATACGCCACCCAGACCACGGCGATCAGGATGTCGATCGGCCATTCGAGTTCGGCGTATTCCTTGCCGCTGGTGTAGCCCAGCGGCAGGCTGATGGCGGCGGCGACGATCACCAGTTGCCAGCCCCAGAACACGAAGGACGCGAGCGCGGGCGCGAACAGGCGGACCTGGCAGGTTCGCTGCACCACGTGGAAGCTGGTCGCCATCAGCGCGCAGCCGCCGAACGCGAAGATCACCGCGTTGGTGTGCAGCGGACGCAGGCGCCCGTAGCTGAGCCATGGAATGCCGAGGTTGAGTTCGGGCCAGGTGAGCTGCGACGCGATGATCACGCCGACCAGCATGCCGACCACGCCCCAGACCACCGACATCAGCGCGAATTGCCGCACGACGGTGTCGCTGTAGACCGCGGCGGGAGGGTTTGGAACTTGCATCGTCTGGGCCTTCTGGTTGTACTTGGCCCAGTGTCGGAGTCGGACGCCTCCTACGTCTTGATGCAGATCAATCGTCCCGGAGAATGCGCTCGCCTTCACGCTCGACATCGTCGAACTGGCCACGGTCGACCGCCCACCAGAGGCCGCCGACGATCACCAGCACCAGTACGACCGAGAACGGGATCAGCAGGAACAGCACGTCCATCGCGATGCCCTAGGCGGCCTGTGCCTGCAGCGCGCGCGCGCGCACCGGCGGCCGCGCGAGCCGCGCCGCATTCAGCACCACGACCAGCGAACTCGCCGCCATGCCGAGGCCGGCCAGCCATGCGGGCAACCAGCCCGCCAGCGCCAGCGGCACGCACAGCGCGTTGTAGCCTGCGGCCCAGAAGAGGTTCTGGCGCACCACGCGCAAGGTGCGGCGCGCCTGCGCGATGGCGTTCGGGATCGCCATGAGCGCATCGCCGAGCACGATGAAATCGGCGCGCGCCTGTGCCAGCGGCACGGCTTGCCCGAAGGCGAACGATGCGTGCGCCTGGGCCAGCACCGGCCCGTCGTTGAGGCCGTCGCCGACCATCGCAACCCGCAGCCCCCGGGCCTGCATGCGCTTCAGCGCATCGAGCTTCTGTTCGGGCACGCATCCGCCCATCGCATCGCGGATGCCGGCCTGCTGCGCCACTTCGTGCACTGCCGCGTCACGGTCGCCCGACAACAGCCGCACCTCGATGCCCTGCGTCTCCAGCGCAGTGACCGCGGCGGCTGCATCGTCGCGCAGGTCTTCTGCCAGCACGAAGCTCGCGACCCAGCCCTCGGCGTCGCTCAGGTGGACCTGCGCCGCATCGACTGCGAGCGTCGCGACGCCGCAGAACTCGGCGGAGCCGAAGCGTGTACGGCGCGGCAAGGCCAGGGTGCTGCCGCGGTAGGTGAGCAGGCCTTCGACGCCCTGCCCCGCACGTTCCGTCGCGCCGGACACGTCCCAGGCCGGCGGTGTGCGATCACACGCCTGCCAGGCTGCCAGCAACGCGCGCGATGCCGGATGCAGCGACTGCGCAGCCAGTGCGGCGGCCAGCTCGACTGCGTCGCCAGGCCGCACGCCCTCGCGGCTGTAGACCCGCGCGAGCCGTGGCGTGCCGCTCGTGAGCGTACCCGTCTTGTCGAACACTACGGTGTCGACGGCCGCCAGTGCCTCGAGGGCCTGCAGATTGCTCGTCATGACGCCACCGCGCGCGAGCGCGCCTGCGCTGGCCAGCATCGCGGCAGGCGTGGCCAGCGACAGCGCACAGGGGCAGGTGACGATCAGCACCGACACCGCGACCATCAGCGCGCGCCCCGGGTCGACGTGCCACCACAGTGCAGCCGCCGCGGCCGCCGCCGCCAGGACGGCCAACAGGAAGGGACGCGCGACACGGTCGGCCAGCCGCGCGAGTCGCGGCTTGTCGACGGCGGCGCTTTCCATCAGCGCCACGATCTGCGCGAAGCGGGTGCCGGCACCGATCGCGTCGACGCGCATCTCCACCACGGCATCGAGGTTGTGGCTGCCCGCCAGGACGCGGGCGCCGCAAGACCGTGGCACTGGCCTCGATTCGCCGGTCAGCAGCGACTCGTCGGCCGCGGTGTCGCCTCGCGTCAACGTGCCGTCGGCCGGAAAGGCCTCGCCAGGCCGTACCCGCAGCACGTCGCCGACGACGATGCGCCGGACCGCGACGCGCACGAAGCTGCCGTCCGCCGTGCGCCGCTCGATGCTGTCGGGCAGCTTGTTCATCAACGCGTCGAGCGCACCGGCCGTGCGGTCGCGCAGCCGTGCTTCCAGCCAGCGGCCGGTGAGCAGGAAGAACACGAACATGGTGAGCGAATCGAAATAGACCTCGTGCCCGAGCGGGCCCGCGGCATCGAAGGTTGCCGCGCTGCTGACCACGAAGGTGATCGCGATGCCCAGCGCCACCGGCAGGTCCATGCCGATGCGGCGCTGCCGCAGGTCGCGCCACGCACTCCGGAAGAAAGGGCCGCAGGCGAACAGCAGCACCGGCAGCGTGAGCATCCACGAGGCCCACCGCAGCAGCCGGGCCGCATCGTCCGACATGTCGCCGGGCTGCGCGATGTATGCGGGGTACGCGTACATCATCACCTGCATCATGCAGAAGCCCGCCACCAGCCAGCGCCACAGCGCAGCGCGTGCCTCCGCGGCGCGCCGCGCGCGTGCGGCACTGTCGCCGGCCGGCACCAGTGGATAGCCGGCCGCGCGCGAAGCCGCGAACCAGCGCGACGGCCGCACGGCCGCAGCCGACCACACGACGCGTGCGCGCCGGCTCGCCGCGTCGACGCGCACATCGAGCACACCCGGCACCTGCATCAGCGCGGCCTCGACCGTGAACGCGCAGGCGGCACAGTGCATGCCTTCGACCGCGACCTGCGACGCCCACCGGGCGGTGGCCGGATCGGACTCGCCATCGAGCGGGCGGCCGAACATCGGCCACTCGGCCATGTCGTCGAGCACGTCCACGGCCGCGTCCGGCACGCTTGCATGGCGATCGGACATGCGAGGCATCGCACCGGCGGCAGAGACCACGGAAGCGACAGAGACGGCAGCTTGCATGCCATGAGGGTATGGCCCGCCTTCGCGGCGTGCCTTGACCTGGATCAAGGCACCGCACCGGGCGCGCCCTAACCTGAGGCAATCGTCAAGAAATCATCAGAAGGAGAAGCCTCATGTTCAAGCGCATCCTCGTCGCCACCGACGGCTCGGTGCTGTCGAAGAAAGCAGTCACCAGCGCCATTGCGCTTGCCGCCCAGGGCAATGCCGAACTGGTCGCGTTGACCGTCGTGCCTCGCTACCCGACCAGCTACATGGACGGCGCGATGATCTTCACGCCCGAAGACATCGCCCGCATCGAGAAGCAATGGGCCAATGCGGCGCAGGGCACGCTCGACCTGGTCAGCGCCCGCGCCAAGAACAGCGGCGTGAGCGTGAAGACAGCAACCGTCAACTCCGATCTGGTCGCCGAGTCGATCATCGCGGCCGCGAAGAAGCACAAGTGCGACCTGATCGTCATGGCCTCGCACGGCCGCAAGGGTATCAAGCGGCTGCTGCTCGGCAGCGAAACACAGCATGTGCTGACGCATTCGACCCTCCCGGTGCTGGTGCTGCGCTGAGCGCGCAAAGCCCGCAACGGCGCTCGGGGCATCGAAGCCAACGGCCGGCGGCCTGTGGCATACCCGGTTCACGTGCGGCGCGGCGCCGCACGGCCATCTCCTGAAAGGACATCCATGAAGATTCTTGTTGCCGTCGACGGCAGTCCCTATACCCAGAAAGCGCTGGCCTTCCTGACCGAGGCGCCCTCGATGTTCATCGAAGGCAACGAACTCCTGCTGCTGCATGTGAGCACCGGCCTGCCCGTGAACGTGACGCGCCACGTGAGCAAGGAGATCGTGGACGGCTACTACGCCGAAGAAGGCGCCAAGGTGCTGGATCCGGCCAAGGCCTTCCTCTCCGGCAAGGGTGTCGCGGGCTATGGCGTCAAGCTGCGCCGCGGCCATGCACCCGAGGCGATCGTGGCCGCGGCGAAGGAGTGCGGTGCCGGCATGATCGTGATGGGCACGCACGGCCACGGCATGTTCGGCCGCGCGCTGATGGGCTCGGTGGCGACCAAGGTGGTGGCGGAAAGCACGGTGCCGGTGCTGTTGGTGAAGTAGTCGGCGATCGGATTCCCCAACGCATTTGCCTTGATGCGGCCCATGGGGTGATCCGCCGCCGGCACAGGAGCCGCGCAGGCCCGGCACTACCCTTGAACGTCGAATTCGTCGCTGGAGAGTTCCTCCCCGAACTTCGCCGCCACGTAGGCGCGCATCGCGGCGATCAGCGGCGTGTCTGCGCTGGGCCGCCGCAGATCCCTGCCGGCGTACCACACGGAACCGAGAGTCCCGTCGCTGCGCGTCCCCTGGAACCGCAGCAGTTCGATGTTCTCGCGCTCGATGATCGGGCCGCCCTGCGCCCAGTTGACGGACGGCTGCCACTCCGACAGCTTGACGACCGGCATACCGTCCTTGACCCAGTACGGACCGCCCTTGTGAGGCGCATAGCCCTCCGCCTTCAGGACCATGTAGTCCAACAAGGCCCCCTTCAATGTGGTGCTCTTCATGCCGCCAGCCAGGACATTCGTGGGATCTCGGGACCGGGTCCCGGAAAAAGTACATCGTGCAAATGGAAGGCCGACTATAAACGGCGACCCGCATGGGCCAATGATTCCACGGCCTGTCGGACTGGCCTGATCGCAAGGGACGACCGGCTGCGCGGGACTTGCGCTGGATCAAGGCCGCAATCCGGACCCTGCCTACAGTGACTCCAGCCGAAGACGCTGGCATCGATTTCGAGCGCGGCGTCGGGACTCCACTTCGAGGACCACAACCATGCGCCCGGAATCCGAAACGCCTGAACCTCCCACCAGCCCTGCCGGGCCCGCGGAGGATGTCTTCGCACCCTCGGCGCAGGCCGAAGACACGTTGCATCCGCATTTCAGGCTGCTGCGGGACTCGCCGCTGTTCGCACCCGCGCGGGATGTCTTGCGAGACATGCATGCCGGATTCGCGCACTGCCGTTGCCTCGTCGAGGCGCTCCGGACAACGGCTTTCGATTCGGCGCTGTTCGATGTCTCTCTCTTCGCGATATTCGACGCCGCCGGCCACTGCATCTCGGTCAGGCCGGGGCACCCACGCTTCCTGATCAGCAAGGACGGTTCCACGGCGGCGGTCGACACGGTACTGGCACCGCCCGGCCCGGAACACCCTGCAGGCCCGGGCTTGGGCGGCGCGTTGTTTCTCAAGCTGCAGGAGCACCCCTGGCTGCTGGACGACGCAGCCGGCAAGCCGCTCATCCTCGCCGTCGAGGACTCCCATGGCGGCGACGAGGCCGGCGTTGCCGGCTCGGCGGCGATGCTGCATTTCCTGTTCGGCAACGTCCAGGGCCTGAAATCGGAAAGCCATGCCTCGGCGTCCCATGAGATGACCCGGATGTTCCCCAATGGCTTCTTCAGCCAGGTCGAATCGGAGAACATATCGGCCGTCCTGCTGTGCCACGATCACGGCACGCTGGCGAAGTTCAATCGCATCGGGCAGGAGGGAACTCACCGCGCCAAGACCGTCAGGATGCTGCGGCACGGGCATTGCGAACCTGCCGCTGACATGACATCGGCCGCCTCACCCTTTCTCTACGAGGTCGGCCAGCGCGGGGACGCACACGAGCGCTGGAACGAGGGGACCATGCTGATCCACAACCCCTTTGCCCGCCATCCACTGCCGCGCGGGTGGCTCGGCGCGTCGGCGGAGGTCGAGTTGAAGGACGGGGCCGTCGTGTGCATCTTTTCCAGTGCCTTCCATCCGCTTGCCTCCGTCACCGAAACCATGCCGGGCGACACGCCAGCCTGGTGGATGGAGATGCGGGCCAACCTGATTGCACGGCAGATGGCCACCCATCCCAAATAGGCTGACGGCCAGGCCCGGGCAATAGCGGGACGCGCCCTATTCCGAAGGCAGCCGCGTACGCCGGAACCGCGCCCACCGCCTGCGCAGATCGTGCCTGTTCCGGCGCGCGCCGCCGCGGAGCATGGTCTTGGCACGACGCGCAGCGCCCACCAGCCTGGCGTCGGCGTGCCGGGTCTTGGCGGCTCGGGCCAGCAAACCTTCTGCAACGACGGCGTCGTTGAGTCGACCCAGCGCATCCTGCAGCGAACTCAGTCGTCGGATATAGGGTTGCATGAATTCCGGCGGATAGAGCGACTCGAAGAACTCCGCCGCATAGCGAAGGCGCTTGGCCGCGATCCGCGCGCGGTGGCGCCGCTCGGGCGGGGCCTTGGGCAAGTGCCTGCCGGCTGCGAGAAGCTTCCGGTGAAGGCGGGCAAGCATTCTCCCCGCGTGCTGGCCGAGCGGCTCTCTCAGCGCCCGCGACACAGCCTCGTCCAGCGACGACCGCCAGGGCGTGGTCTGCACCCATGCGGCGATCCCATCGATCAACTCGGCATAGCGTGTCGACCCCACCGCCGTTGCAGCAACGCAGCGGCGCTCGCGGGCAGCGTCCGCGACGGCCTGTTGCAGCAGTTCCCACGATCGGTCCGCAGGTACCGTGGCCGTCAGCGAAGGCAGCGTGCCGCTGGCCAGCACCTCCGCATCGCGCGCGGCGCCCAGGGCGCCACCGAGCCAGTCGAGTCCGTCGCGCAGATATCGGGGCAGAGCGATCCATGGCGAGAAGAGCCGCAGCGCCGAGCGCAGGCGACGCAGGCCGACCCGCATGAGATGCACACTCTCCGGATCCGTACTCCGGACCACGCCGAGCCCGTGGCACTGAATCTGTCGCAGGCAATGCCGGGCAATGAGCTGAAAGCCCACCTCGAGATCGACATCACGCGGCAACTCGACGGCCCCTGGTGCGACGAAGGGCGTGCCGGAACCTGGAAGCCCGGTGCTCGGGCTCGCACGCTGCAAGGCTGCAGGTTGCTTGCGGCGACCGGCTTTCGATTCGCTCTGCGGATTCATGGATTCCATATTGGCCATGTGCGCGCTGCTCGGCTTGACTGGGCGCAAGCCATCACGATTTTCAAATGGACGAATCAGGGTCGACGACGGGCAGCGCAGTCCGTCCCGCAGACGGTTCGGTCCAGGTTCGCGATGCGCGCTTGATCTTGCGCAAGCCGCCGCCCCGGATGGATCGCTAACGTCGGCCCATCCCATGAGAACCCGAGGCGCCGTCATGCAGACACCCAAGTCCATCCTTCTCCACATCGACGGCTCGGCTCGATCGGCCGAACGCATCAGGCTCGCCCACCGGATTGCCGAGGCTTTCGATGCGCAGGTGTCGGTCCGGCCCTGCACGCTGTCATCGCTTGTCCGCTACCCGTTCGCCATCGAAGCGGCCGCGGAGGCGCTCGCGATCATGCAGGAGATGGATGCGGCCGCGCGCGACAGGATGCATGCCGTCTTCATGGCAAACAGCGCGGGTTCGCATCGACTGCACTGGACCGAGGCAGCACCCGACGGCGTCTGGGGGTTTGCGCGGCAAGCGCTCTACACCGACCTGCTCATCCTCGGGCAGCGCGACCCGGAAGATCCAACGGAGGGAGAGCTGCCCGCGGACTTCGTTCCAACCCTGCTCGTGGAAAGCGGTCGCCCGGCGCTCGTGCTGCCTTACGCCGGGCCCGTCGGCGGCATGGGCGACAACGTTCTGATCGCGTGGAAGGAAACACGCGAAGCCGCACGCGCAGTGGCGGCCGCGTTGCCCTGGCTGCGAAAGGCGTCCCAGGTTCATGTCGCGGCCTATGGCGAAGACGCGCCGTCCACGTCGGCGAGCCTGCGCGACTACCTGCGTGCACAGGATGTACCGCAAGTCACCCTGCATCCTGGTGGTGTCGAGGAAGGCGATGTCGGCGGCAAGCTCCTGTCCCTGGCCGCGGACCTGGGGTCGGACCTGCTCGTCATGGGATGCTATGGCCACAGCCGCGCACGTGAATGGGTTCTCGGCGGCGCCACGATGTCGATGCTGCAGTCGATGACGGTGCCGGTCCTGATGTCG
>CAIQMJ010000284.1 GCA_903872875.1 uncultured Variovorax sp. | reverse complement strand
GTAAACACTCGCTAGAATCCGCGGGTCATTGGGGAGTAGCCGCCTTCCATCACGAGAAGGGTGTGCGTCAACAGACTTGCCCGGCTTGCAGCCGGACATGGCGCACACGGTTCGACTTGGCGAGACCTTTGATCATGCAGCTTCGGATAAATGGCCGAAGGCGCTGCATGGTCAATTGCGTCATGTCCTTCGGCCCAAAGGATCCCCACGTCATGGAAGCTTTTCTCGTCGCCACCGGCATCGTCGCGCTGGCGGAAATGGGTGATAAGACCCAGTTGCTCGCGCTCATCCTTGCTGCGCGTTTTCGAAAACCATGGCCGATCGTTCTCGGCATCTTTGTCTCGACGCTCGTCAACCATGCGTTGGCGGGTGCCGTCGGCAGTTGGGTCACGCATGTGCTCGGCCCGGTTGCGTTGCGCTGGATCCTCGGCGGCTCATTCATCGTGATGGCGGTCTGGATGCTGATTCCTGACAAGCTGGACGAGGAGGACACGCCGAAATCATCGCAGTTCGGCGTGTTTGGCACGACCGTGATCGCCTTCTTCCTGGCAGAGATGGGCGACAAGACCCAGATCGCTACGGTGATGCTCGCCGCCCGTTTCGTCGGCGACTACGTCTGGGTCGTGGCGGGGACGACGTTCGGCATGATGCTGGCGAACGCGCCCGTTGTCTGGCTGGGCGACAAACTCGTGAAGCGCGTGCCCATCAAGCTGGTCCACGGCATCTCCGCCGCGATCTTCCTGGTGCTTGGCGTCATCATGATCGTCGGCCTGTAAGCCAACCGGGTTGGCCGCTTCCCTTTTACCGAAACACCGCGGAGCCGGCTCGCCTGGACGCGGGTGCTGCCGCTGCGGGGGTTAGCGAAGCGACACGCGGGCGTGTGAAGCCTGGCGGGCTATACTTGTTCAGCGCCGATTTGCTACAGCTTGCGGGCGCTTTATAAATCCAGCTAAAGACAGAAGCCGACCCGGCTCGTTTTTGGCGAGGCCGGGTTTTTGCTGTCCATGTCTTTCGAAGTCCTTTCCCAATCGATGTCCTTCGCCGGCCCGCTGCCGTTGCGGAGCGGCGCTTCTCTGAGCGACTACACGCTGGCCTACGAGACGTACGGCACGCTGAATGCCGACCGCAGCAATGCGGTGCTGGTCTGCCACGCGCTCAACGCCTCGCACCACGTGGCTGGCGTCTATGCGGGCCAGCCGAAATCCGAAGGCTGGTGGGACAACATGATCGGATCGGGCAAGCCGGTCGACACCGATCGCTTCTTCGTCATCGGCATCAACAACCTCGGTTCCTGCTTCGGCTCCACCGGGCCGATGCACACGAACCCGGCGACGGGCCGCGTGTACGGTGCCGACTTTCCGGTGGTCACGGTCGAGGACTGGGTGGACGCGCAGGCCGCGCTGCTCGATGCGCTGGGCATCGACACGCTGGCCGTGATGGGCGGCAGCCTGGGCGGCATGCAGGCGCTGTCGTGGACGCTCCAGTACCCGGCGCGCGTGCGGCATGCCGTGGTCGTCGCGAGCGCGCCGAATCTCACGGCAGAGAACATCGCCTTCAACGAGGTCGCTCGGCGGGCGATCGTGACCGACCCGGATTTCAACGGCGGCCATTTCTACGAACACGGCGTGATCCCGAAGCGTGGCCTGCGCATCGCGCGAATGATCGGTCACATCACCTACCTCAGCGACGACGTCATGAACGCGAAGTTCGGCCGTGCGTTGCGCAGTGCGGTCGAAGGCGAACTGGCCGGCACCGACTACCGCTATTCGACGCAGGAGATCGAGTTCCAGATCGAAAGCTACCTGCGCTACCAAGGCGACAAGTTCAGCGAGTATTTCGACGCCAACACCTATCTGCTGATCACGCGCGCGCTCGACTACTTCGACCCGGCGCGTCTCCATGGTGGCGACCTCACGGCCGCATTCGCGCAGGCGCAGGCCAAGTTCCTGCTCGTCAGCTTCACGACCGACTGGCGCTTCTCGCCGGCGCGCAGCCGGGAACTGGTCAAGGCGCTGCTCGACAACCGACGCAGCGTCAGCTATGCCGAGATCGACGCGCCGCACGGGCACGATGCGTTCCTGCTGGACGACGTGCGCTACATGGGCGTGGTGCGTTCCTATTTCGACCGCATCGCCGCGGAACTGTGACATGAGCGATCTCGACACCCAACGGCTCATCGCCAACCTTGTGCCGCACGGCGCCCGCGTGCTCGACCTCGGCTGCGGCGATGGCGCGCTGCTCGACCTGCTGCAGCGCGAGCGCGGCTGCACCGGCTACGGCGTCGAGATCGCCGATGGCAACGTGCTGCAGTGCATCCGTCGTGGCGTCGACGTGATCCAGCTGAACCTCGACGAAGGCCTCGCGATGTTCGATGACGCGAGCTTCGACGTCGTGTTGCAGATCGACACGCTCCAGCATCTGCGCAATGCCGAGATCATGCTGCGCGAGACGGCGCGTGTCGGCCGCGCCGGCATCGTCGCGTTTCCCAATTTCGCGCACTGGCCGAATCGGCTCAGCATTGCGCGCGGCCGCATGCCGGTCACGCGGCGGCTGCCTTACCAGTGGTACGACACGCCCAATATTCGCGTTGGCACCTTCCGCGACTTCGGCGCGCTGGCCGAGAAGAACAGGCTGCGCGTGATCGACGCGTTCGGCCTGCAGGAAGGCCGCGAGGTGCGCTGGCTGCCGAACCTGCGTGCTTCGACCGCGGTCTTCAAGTTCGAGCGTGCCTGAACGGCACCCGTCGATGCCGCGATGGCGCTGATCCTGGCCGAGCCCGCGCACAGCGAACTCGTGATCAAGAAGAGCCGGTTCATCGGTTGCGTGCAGCCGGTGGCTGACCGTGCGGCAGCGCTTGCCATCGTGGCCTCGCTTCGCGCCGAACATCCGGCAGCCGCACATGTCTGCTGGGCGCTGATGGCCGGCGGCCAGTCCGCAGCCAACGATGACGGAGAGCCCGGCGGTACGGCCGGCCGCCCCATGCTGGAGGTGCTGCGGCATCAGGAACTCGAGGGCGTGCTCGCCACCGTCGTGCGTTACTTCGGTGGCGTGAAACTCGGCGCCGGCGGTTTGGTGCGTGCCTACACCGATGCGGTCGCGCAGGCGCTGATCGGTGCACGCAAGCTGCCGCTGCAGCGCCTGCGGACCTTGATCTGCAGCGTGCCGTATTCGATGGAAGGCATGCTGCGGCGCGAGATCGCCGCTGCTGGCGCGACGCTCGGCGAGGTTGCGCACGGCAGTCTGGTGCAGACCCTGCTCACCGTCATCGAGGCCGATGCCGATGCGCTGCGGCGGCGCATCGACGATGCGAGCCAGGGCCGTGCGGTCTGGACCGATCCGGCGCCGGCCGGGCGCTGATCGCGGATCTCCGGGTTCGCCGTCAGGCTCAGGCCAGTGGTTGGCCGCAGCGCCTGCAGAAGCGCGCGTCCGGCGCGTGGTTGCCGGCACCGCAAGCCGTGCACGACGCCACCGCGGTGGCGCCCATCGCATCGGCCAGCAGGCCGCGGCCGATCGATGCGTGCGCGGCGTCGTCCGTTGGCGGCAACGTCCGCCCGTCCCGCCCGTGGCGCACCATTTCGGCTGACACGATGCCTGTCGGCACGGCCAGCACGCCCCAGCCGAGCAGCATCATCACGGAGGCGATGCCACGCCCGATGTCGGTCTTCGGCACCAGGTCGCCGAAGCCGACCGTGGTCATGGTCGAGATCGCCCAGTACACGGCGACCGGGATGCTTGTGAAGCCGTACTGCGGCCCCTCGACCACATACATCAGCGTGCCCAGCACCAGCACCACCATGAACACGAAGCCCACGAACACCATGATCTTGCGCCGGCTCGCGGCCAGCGCGGTGGCCAGCGCGCGGTACTCGGCCGCGTAGTGCGACATCTTGAAGATACGGAACACGCGCAGCAGCCGCAGGATGCGCACGTCGATCAGCACCGAGAGCGCGGGCATCAGGATCGCGAGATAGGTCGGCAGCAGCGCAAGCAGGTCGATCACGCCGTAGAAGCTGCGCGAATAGCGCAAAGGCCGGCCCAGACACGCCAGCCGCGCGATGTACTCCAGCGTGAAGATGGTCGTGAAACCCCATTCGAACCAGGTGAAGACATGGCCCCAACGGGCGCGAATGGACTGCACGCTGTCGAGCACGACGACCGTGACGCTCAGCAGGATCACGGCGATCAGCAGCAGGTCGAACAAGCGGCCTGCCCGGGTCTCGGACTCGAAGATCACCGAATACAGGCGCAGGCGCCAACCGTGCGTGGGTTTGCCGAAACTCGGATCGAGTCCCGGGCTGGGCGGGGTTGGCGCAGGGGCCTGCGCCTGAGGTTTGGACATGGGACTGGAACTGGAGGGCATGGATGCGACATTGAAGCGCACGCATTGTTGTCCGACCGCGCCGACAACGTTGCGAGCGATTTGCTTACTACTCTTGCGCAATGAAGCGGCACGCGACCCCGAGGCCTCCTACGATAGGCGCTTTGCAGAGGAGCAGCCCATTGGCTTCACAGTCCCCCTTCTTCGGTAAGCGCACCAGCGATGTCGACACCCTTCCTTCCCGCACCACACCCTTGAGCGGTTCGAGCACTGGCTCATCGGTGTCTTCCAGTCATTCACTGAACAGCGGCGCCAGTCCGTTGACCACGGCACCCGCCGCGACGGCGCCCATCAAGGAGGGCGGAAGCAAGCTCACCGTCGGCCCGAACATCAAGCTCAAGGGCGTCGAGATCACCGATTGCGACACGCTCGTGGTGGAAGGCACGGTCGAGGCGACGATGGACTCGCGCGTGATCCAGATCTCCGAACAAGGTGCGTTCAAGGGCTCGGCCGACATCGACATCGCCGAGATCCGCGGCATGTTCGACGGCAATCTGACGGTGCGCGACAAGCTCGTCATCCACTCCACTGGCAAGGTCACGGGCAAGATCCGCTACGGCAAGATCGTGATCGAAGAAGGCGGCCAGTTGTCGGGCGAGATCAGCTTCGGCACGTCGCCGGCGTCGGCCATCAAGACGACGCAACTGCCCGAAGCCTGAGCGCCACTGCTCACAATCGCGTGAGCAGCGCCTGCGCCGCAGCAGGCGCCTTCTCCTTCGCCCCATTGATGAAGAACACGAAGACGTCGCGCCGCGAAACAGCGGGGTCGCCGTCGCTGTCGACACGCGGCAGCGCTTCGGGCGCGCTGCCGGCCGCCCAGGCCTTGGCGGCGGCGGCCCAGCCGTCGAGTGCCTTCGGTGCGTAGCCGTTCTTCAGCTTCGCGTTGCTGGCCATCAGCCGCGCATAGGCGAAGTCGCTCGTCAGGTCGGCGAAGGACGGGAACTTGTCGGAGTCGGTGAACACCGTCGCCACGCCGTGCTGGCGGGCGAGTGCCAGATACTCGGACGTCTTGAAGCTGTCGTGCCGCACGTCCATCACATGGCGCAGAGCACGGCTGCCCTCCTTCTTCGGCAGCAGTGCGAGGAAGGCCGCGAAGTCCTCCGCATCGAACACCTTCGTCGGCATGAACTGCCAGACGATCGGTCCCAGCTTCTCCTGCAGTTCTGCGATGCCGCTGCCGACGAAGCGAGAGATCGAGTCGCCCGCCGTGGCGAGCAGCTTGCGGTTGGTCGCGAAGCGCGAGGCCTTGAGCGAGAACACGAAATCGTCGGGCGTCTCGTCGTGCCACTTGCGGAAGCTCTCGGGCTTCATCGTGCTGTAGTAGGTGCCGTTGACCTCGATGGCCGTCACCTGCCGGCTCGCGTAGTGCAGTTCCTGCTTCTGCGGCAGGCCGGCGGGGTAGAAGTTGTCGCGCCACGGCTCGTAGGTCCAGCCGCCGATGCCGACGCGGATGCTCGTCGCGGATTGGCTCACATCGTTCTCCGGTTTTAGGTCCGCTCACTCTACGCGGCGGCGCGTGCGGGCGCAAAATGCTTTTTCCCCCTCGTTTCCACCCATGCCATCCAGCGGAGATTGCCGATGAACGCCCCCCTGCACCGCGAGATTCCCGCGGGCCTGCTCGACGCCGAGCGCGCCCTGTCCGATGTCACCACGCAATGGGACACCGACATCGTCAGGCAGCTGACCGACTACATCGCGATCCCCGCCAAGTCGCCGGGCTTCGACAAGGATTGGTCGGCGAACGGCTACCTCGAGACCGTGCTGCGCAATGCGGCCCAGTGGGTCGAAGCCCAGAAGGTCGAGGGACTGAAGCTCGAGATCGTTCGGCTCGAAGGCCGCACACCGGTGCTGTTCTTCGAGGTACCGGCCACCGGCACCACGATGACCGACACCGTGCTGATGTACGGCCACCTCGACAAGCAGCCCGAGTTC
>CAIQMJ010000283.1 GCA_903872875.1 uncultured Variovorax sp. | reverse complement strand
GTCGGCCGTGAGGTCGTGAATCAGGCCGTCAGTCGGCTGCTTGCAGCGTTGCTGCCGCCATTCCGGCGGTGAGCACCGCGAGGATCGCGTCGCCGAAGCCGCCGCGGGCGCGCGCGTCGATGCGTGCGCTGGTCGCCACGCGCGGCGCTGCGCTCCAGGCAATCCGGGCGCCGCTAGCTTCCAGCGCCCGCACCAGTGCCACGTCTTCGCTGCAGGCCAGCGGCGGGAAGCCGCCCGCTCTCACATAGGCTGCGGCAGAGACGCCCAGATTGGCACCGTGGATATGGCGATGGCCGTCGGCATCGCAGTAGCCGCGCGTGAAGTCCTCGCGCAGTGCATCCGCCTGGGCGCCGTGGATGCGCCAGTCCGACACGCCGATCGAGCCGCAGACTGCATCGGCGCCCAGTTCGAGCTGCCGCACCAGCCATTCGGGCGAGACCACCGTGTCTGCATCGGTGAACGCCAGCCAGCGCGCGCCGTCGGCCAGCAGCAGCGACGCGCCAGCCGCGCGAACGGCGCCCACGTTGCGTGCATTCAGCGTGATGACCTCGACGCCGCAGGACGCCGCAATGGCGCCCGTGGCGTCGGTGCAGCTGTCGAGCACGACGACGACGCGCACGTGTTCTCCTGCCAGCGCCGGGTGTGCTGCCGCCACGTGGATCGCCTCGAGCGCGGCGGCGATGCAGCCTTCTTCGTTGTGGGCCGGAACTACGATTCCGATCATGTGATGCCTTCGCGTTGTGCAACCGAGCGTGGGTCGCGGCTCCAGAGTTCCAGCAGGAAATCGGACTCGTCGTGCCGGACGCTGCGTGCCAGCCCGATGGCGGCAAAGGCGTCATGTACGGCCTCTGTCGGCAAGGCGCGTTCGGCGAAGTAGGGACGCCAGTCGCAGGCGACCAGAACGCCATCGACTGCAAGCGCCCGCTCACAGCAGGACGCCAGTGCCGCCATGGCTTTGGCGTCGAGGAAGTAACCGAGTTCGCTGACGACGATCAGATCGAACGGCGGCTCGCCGCTCGGCCATTCGGCGGGGAGCACGTGCCGCTCGAAGCGCACGTTGGCCAGCCCTTCTGCGCGAGCGCGCGCCGAGGCGAGCGCCTTGTCGCTGAAGTCGCTGGCCAGCACCTCGTCGCAACGCGTGGCGAGGTCGATGGTGAGCTCGCCGGCGCCACAGGCAGGTTCGTAGGCGCGCGCGTAGCGTGGGTGCGGCAGCGACGCCATCAGTACGGCACGTTTGCGCTCTTCATACCATCGCGTGCGCAGCCCGTAGGGATCGGCACTCCTGTCATACAGATGGTCGAAGTAGCCCAGTCGGTCCGACGTTGAAAACGCGCGCCCGTCCTCATCCACGGGATCGTGCGATCGAATCGCCATCGGCTGCGCGGCAGTCATGCGAACACGATCTCGAAGTCGCGAGCGGCACGTTCGACCGTCGTGCTTCGCAGGATCGGGCCTGCGCCTGTCGACGGGTCCGGCGCCAGCTGGCTCGTGAACGCCTGAACGGCAGCCTTCTTGCGGCTGACTGCATCGTCGTCGAGTGGTACGCGCAGGGCGCGCGACCACGGCATGCGCGCATCACGCACGCGCGCCCAGTGCCACGCCCAGACGGGAACTTCGATCAGCGTCGCGCCCGTGCGGGCCGCCGCCGCGGCGCAGGCATCGCCCGTGGCCTCGTGGTCAGGATGCCCGTCGAGCCGCCAGGTGGTAAAGACCACATCGTCGGCACGCAGCAGGGCTGTCAGCCGGTCGGACAACCGGTCGCGCATCGCCTGCACGCCGCCATCCGGCATGCCGAGTCGCATCGCTTCGATGTCGCGCAAACCGAGCCGCTGCCAGGCTGCACGGCTTTCGCGCGGACGTTCGCGCGAAAGCCGTTCAGGCGGCCATTCCGTGGAGTCGACATGGCTGCCCGTACCGTCCGTCACCGCGATCAGCAGGAGGTCGCGCCGCAGCCGCGCCAATTGGGTCAACAGCCCACCGACCGCGAGCACTTCGTCGTCCGGATGCGGCGCCACCACCACCGCGCGGCGCCCCGCGGGCACGAGGTTTTCTGCACGTCGAACACGCGTTTCCGCGAGCTCGGTGCACGCCCGCCATTCAATTTCACTCGTCCCGAGCCCTTCGATGGCGCGGTCGTCGACTAGAGCATCCATGCTTCTTCTCCGGCGATGGCAACTTGTTCGCCGAGCGCGGCCAGGTCACGTTCGGCGTGGCTTTGACGCAGATAGACGGGCAGATCGGCCATCGCCCGCGCGAAGTGGGCGTCACGGCAGAACGGACCTGCGCCCAACGCACGACCGGCGTGCGCCATGACCTCCTCGGCCGCGCGCTCGACGACCAGCCGCGCCCGCCAAGCGACCTGCTGCGCGTCGGCGTCGGGCTGCGCGTCGATCCATGTGGCGGCTTCGCGCAGCACAGCGGCGGCGCCAGACATCGCAACCTCGATGGCGCCCAGATGCGCCTTTCGATGACTGTCCATCCCGGGGCTGCAAGTGCGTCGCACGGTTTCCGCAATGGCCCGCATGCCACCGAACCAGCAGGCCGCGATCCCGGCACCGCCATGCCAGAAGCCGGCGCGTCCGACATAGTCGCCCGAGCGTCCGATCTGCGCAGCGAGTGCTTCATCGAACAGGATTTCGCCAGTGTCGGTGTGAGACATGCCGACGGCATGCCACTCGGTTTCGAGGACGGTAACGCCCGGCTGCTGCATGGCGACGGCCGCGAGGCAAGGCTCGCCGGCCTCGTTCCAGCAACTGACGACGGCGTGCGTCACCTGTGCCGCACCGGAGCACCAGGCCTTGCGACCGGTAAGCCGTGCGACCCCGTTGGCATGGATCCGAAGAGCGAGCCGTGCGTCGGGCGGTTCGGCGCACCAGGTGCCCCACACGCTGTGCGCGGGCGCGGTTTCTGCACCGAGTTCGGCCAGGATCGCGATGGCATCGGTATGG
>CAIQMJ010000282.1 GCA_903872875.1 uncultured Variovorax sp. | reverse complement strand
GGCCGACGCCGGGAATGGCGAACACCGTCTCGGTGACGACAACGCCGCCGATCAGCAGCGCGCTGCCCACGCCGACCGTGGTCGCGATCGGGATGGCCGCGTTGCGCAGCGCATGGATCCGCACCGGCAGCACGCCCAGGCCCTTGGCACGCGCGGTGCGGATGTAGTCCTCCTGCAGCACCTCGAGCACGGTGGCGCGGGTCATGCGGGTGATGAGCGCGATGTAGACCAGCGCGAGGTTCACGCAGGGCAGCACCAGCCCGCGAAGCCAGGCGCCCACGCCGTCGGAGAGCGACGCGTAGCCCTGTACCGGGAACCACGGCAGCTGGATCGCGAAGGCGAACACCAGCAGGTAGCCGATGAGGAAGACCGGCACCGAGAACGAGAGCACGGCGAACAGCATCACGAGGCGGTCGATCCAGCTGCCCGCGCGGTAGGCCGCGAGCGTGCCCAGCGGCACCGCGACGACCAGCGTGAGCAGCATGGTGAGCACGGCGATGGAGAGGGTCGGCTCCAGGCGCTGGCCGAGCAGTTGCGCGACCGGCACCTGCGTGAAGATGGAGGTGCCGAGGTCACCGGTGGCGAGCCGGCCGAGCCACAGCACGAACTGGCGCCACAGCGGCTGGTCCAGGCCGAGCGCGACGCGCAGCTTGTCGATGTCCTCGCCGGTGGCGAGGTCGCCCGCGATGAGCGCCGCCGGATCGCCCGGCGACAGGTGGATCAGCAGGAACACCACGACCGCCACCACCGCCATCACGGGGAGCGTCGCAACGAGGCGGCGAAGGATGTAGCCCATGGTCGTGGTGTCTCCCGGCGGCGATTACTTGTCGAGCGCCCAGTACACCGGCATGCCCGACCAGAGCTTGTCCAGGCCCTTGATGTTGGCGCGCGCGGCGGAGGCGGCCGTGTACTGGCCAGCGTTCACGTAGGGAATGGCTTCATAGGCGCGCTTCTGGAAGGCATCGAGCAATTCCTTGCGCTTGACCGGGTTCGTCTCCTTGATCCACGCGGTGCGCAGTTCGTCGAGCGGCTTGTCGCAGGGCCAGCCGGGCAGGCTGTTGCCGCAGGCCGCGCTCAGGTAGGCGTTGGAGATCGGGGAGTTGACGTCGAACTCGCCCGCCACCGTCACGTACATGTTCCAGCCGCCGGCTTCGGGTGCGTCCTTCTTGGCACGGCGTGCGCCGATGGAGGCCCAGTCGGAGTTCTGCATGTCCACGTTCATGCCGATGCTGCGCATGGTCTGCGCGGCGACCAGCGCTTCGGCATTCAGGTAGGTCACGTCGGTTGGCACCAGCAGCACCACCTTTTCTCCCTTGTAGCCCGACTCCGCGAGCAGCGCCTTGGCCTTCGCGATGTCGGGCTTGCGGTAAGGCTCGGCACCGGCGTCGGTCTCGTTCGGGCTGCCGCAGATGAAGTAGGTCGCGCAGTAGGTCACGCGCATGTCGAGCGGGTAGCCCATGCCGGCGGTAAAGCGCTCCTGGCTGGTCGCCATGGCCAGTGCCTGGCGTGCCTTCGGATTGTTGAAGGGCGGGAACATGTGGTTCAGCACCAGGAAGCCTTGGTAGGAACCGCCCGGGACGATCTTCACGCTGGTGTCGGTGCGCAGCGGCGTGATGTAGTCGGGCGGCACCTGCTCGATGAAGTCGACTTCGCCGCGCTTCAGTGCCGCGACGGCGCTGTTCGAGTCGGGCAGGTAGAGCCATTCGACGCGGTCGAAGTTGCTCTTCTTGCTGCCGGCCAGGCCGCTCGACGGCTCGCTGCGCGGCACGTAGTTCGGGTTGCGCACGAACACCGCCTTGTTGCCCGGCACCCATTCGTCGCGCTTGAAGATGAACGGGCCGGAGCCCAGCACTTCGGGCAGCGGCGAGGTCGCGGGCATCTTGGCCAGGCGCTCGGGCAGGATCACCGGCGGAAAGCCCGAGGGCTTGGCCAGCGCGTCGAGCACCATCCCGAAGGGCTCGTTCAGCGTCAGCGTGAAGTTGCGCGCATCGACCGCCTTCCAGTCGGCGCCGGCCGCGCCCATCGCGCGGCCCAGGCTGTCGCGTGCGCCCCAGCGCTGCAGCGACGCCACGGCATCGGCCGACGTGACCGGCGAGCCGTCCGAGAACTTCAGGCCCGGGCGCAGCGTGAAGCTCCACTGCTTGCCGTCTTTCGAGGTCGTGTACTTCTCGACCATCTGCGGCTGCGGCTTGCCGGTCG
>CAIQMJ010000281.1 GCA_903872875.1 uncultured Variovorax sp. | reverse complement strand
CGTCGCCAACCTGAGCTGGAAGCTCGGCGCCGTGATCCGCGGCGAGGTGACGGGCGCCGCGGCCGATGCGCTGCTCGACAGCTACGGCGAGGAGCGCAAGCGGCACGTGAGCGTGCTGACCGGCCGCATCAAGGCCATCGGCGCGGTGATCGGCGAGCGCGACCCGGGGCTGGCGCGCGAGCGTGATGCCCGCATGCTGGCCGAATGCGGCGGCGTCGTGCGCGACATGCCGCGCCAGGACGTGCTGCCTGCGCTGGAGATCGGCCTGCTGTCGCCGGTCGCGCATCCGGCCAACGGCACGATCTTTCCGCAGCCGTGGATCGATCACGACGGCACGCCCGTGCGCTTCGATGCGATGGCCGGCGACGGCTGGTGGCTGGTGCTCGATCACGGCGCGGACGCCGCCGCGGTCGATGGCCTGCTGCCCGCGCAGCCGCAACTTGCCAGGCTGCAGTTCGGCGATGCGCTGCGCGAGACCGAAGGCGTCGCGGCCGACTGGTTCCGCCGCCATGGCTGCTGCGCGGCGATCGTTCGGCCCGACCGCTACGTCTACGGCGTGGCGGCCGATGCCGCCGAACTGCGGACGCTGGTCGACGGCCTCGCGACGCGGCTGCACTGATTGCGCTTCCCACTCAACGACAACACACGGAGACAAGACATGGACAGAAGAACATTTCAGATGGGTATGGCGCTGGCGGCGCTCGGACGCACCGGCTTTTCGGCCGCGCAGGACAAGTGGCCCGACAAGCCGGTGAAGGTCGTGCTGTCACAGCCCGCGGGCTCGGGGCCGGACAACGTGGCGCGCCTGCTCGGCGACGGCCTGGCACGTGCCGTCGGCCAGCCTTTCGTCATCGAGAACAAGCCGGGCGGACAGAACGTGATCGGCGCGCAGGCCGTGGCGCGCGCGCCGGCCGATGGCTACACGCTGTACTTCGCGACCACCGCGGCGCTCGTCACCAACAGCTATCTCTTCAAGACACTGAGCTATGACCCGCTGAAGGACTTCACGCCGGTGGCGTTCGTGGCCAACAGCCCGTTCGCGGTGCTGGTCAACCACGACTCGCCGATCCAGTCTTTCCCCGACCTGCTCGCGCGCAGCGCGAAGGACCCAGGCCAGCTGTCGCTGGCCAACGAAGGCCCGCGGACCTTCGGCGGCATGATCGCGCGGCTCATCAACGCACGGGGCAAGGCGCAGGCCAACCTGGTGTCGTACAGCTCGGTGGGCGTGGCGCTGCAGGACGTGATCGGTGCACATTCGAGCGCCATCGTGGCCGACGTCGCATCGACCTCGCAGCTCGTGCGCCAGGGGCGCCTGCGCATGCTGGCCGTGACCTCCGCCCAACGCATCGCCGGCTGGGAACAGGTGCCGACGGTCGCCGAGTTCCTGCCGGGGGTCGACATGACGGGCTGGATGGCGATGGTGGCGCCCACCGGCACGCCGCCCGCCGTGGTCGCCCGGTTGAACGCCGAGATCAACAAGATGCTGAACGATCCGGCGATCGTGCAGAAGATGCTGACCGTGGGCCCGATCGCCGCACCGGGTACGTCGCCGAAGGAGTTCGAAACCTATCTGCTGGCCGAGCACAAGCGCCTCGGTCAGGTAGCAGCCGAGATCGGCCTGCTGCCCGAGTAGGTGCTGCGGCGTGCCGATCTCGGCCGCCAATTCTGCGAGTCCGAACCCCTGATTCGGCTGTTCATCACGTTGTTCCCCTGAGCGCGACGCCCCACGGCAGACTCCGCCGCTGCCGACGCGGGGCGTCGAGCCAATCAGGGGGGAATCTTGAGAACAATCCATGCGGTGCCGAGGCACCGCGGTGCGCCCGCGTGCGCGCACACCGTCATCGGGCCGATGCTTTCGGCCGTGTTGGTGTTATGCGGCCAGAGCATCCAGGCGCAGAGCGCTTCGTCCCCCCAGCCATTCGTCGAAGAACAACGCCAGCAGGAACGCGAACGCGCGTTGCGTGAGCAGCAGGAGCGGGCGGTCGATGCCCGTCTGCCGCGTGAGCCGGCAGCCCGCGAGGAGACGATTCCCGCGTCCGAAAGCCCGTGTCTGCACATCGACCGCATCGCGCTCGAAGGCGCCGGAGCCAACGACTTCACGTGGGCATTGGCGAGCGCCGATGAGCCTGCATCCGATCCGTGGCGAGGGCGCTGCCTCGGCGCCGCAGGCATCGACGTCGTGCTCGCACGCGTGCAGCGTGCCATCGTCGAAGGCGGCTTCACGACCACCCGCGTGCTGGCAGGCCGCCAGACGCTGGGCTCCGGCACGCTGACGCTCACGTTGGTGCTCGGCCGCATCGCGGCGATCCGCTTCTCTGAAGACGGCAGCGCAGCGACCAGCCTGCGCAACGCGATTCCCGCGCAATCTGACGATCTTCTCGACCTGCGGGACATCGAGCAGGGTTTGGAGAACCTCAGGCGCCTGCCGACCGTCGAGGCCGACATCCAGGTCGAGCCGCCGAAGGCTGCCGGCGTGCGGCCCGGCGACAGCGAGCTCGTCGTCAACTACACGGCCAAGCGGCCGCTGCGCGTCAGCCTGAGCATCGACGACAGCGGTACGGTCGCGACCGGGAAATTGCAGACGGGAGCCACCGTTGCCTGGGACGGTCCGCTCGGACTCAATGACCTGGCCTATGTGAGCCTGAACCACGACGCCTACAACCACAGCGGTCAAGGCACCAACGGCCGGACGCTTCACTACTCGATTCCATACGGCTACTGGCTGCTCGGTGCCACGGCCAGCCGGAGCGGCTATCACCAATCGGCCGCAGGGTTCAGCCAGGACTATGTCTATGCGGGCGAGACGCGCAATGCCGAAGTGCGCCTGTCGCGGCTCATCCATCGCGATCGGAGCCGAAAGACGACCATCGCGTTGAGAGGATTTCGGCGAGCGTCCAACAACTACATCGACGACACCGAGATCGAGGTGCAGCGGAGGGTCGTCGGCGGACTCGAGGCGAGTCTCAATCATCGCGAATTCATCGGCGAAACCACGCTGGATGGCACGCTGGCCTATCGGCGCGGCACCGGCGCGTTTGGCGCATTGCCGGCACCGGAAGAAGCCTTTGGCGAAGGCACGTCGCGGTTGAAGCTCTACACCGCCGAGGCGAGTCTCAACGTGCCCTTCGCGCTGGCGCGGCAGAAGCTGCGCTACATGGCGCTGTGGCGCGCGCAATGGAACCGGACGCCACTGACGCCACAGGATCGATTCGCCATCGGCGGCCGCTACACGGTGCGTGGCTTCGATGGCGAGACCAGCCTGATGGGCGAACGCGGCTGGCTCGTGCGCAACGACCTCGGGCTGGCGCTGGGACAGAGCGGGGCCGAACTGTATGCCGGCATCGACTGCGGCTCGGTCGGCGGTCCGTCGACAGCGGATCTGCTCGGACGACATCTTGCGGGCGGCGCCCTGGGCATGCGTGGCGCCATCCAGGGCCTGAACTACGACCTGTTCATCGGCGCGCCGATCGGCAAGCCACAGGGCTACAGGACATCACGAACGACCGCCGGCGTGAGCCTGAACTACGCCTTTTGACAAGGAGGCACCACCACAACCCAGTCCATCTCCAACACCGTTCTCCATTTCTTTTCTCAGTTCTTTCATCCAATGACCAAGACAATATCTCTCGCTTTCTCAGTTCTTTCTCTCGCGTTGCTGCAAGCATGTGGCGGCGGTGGAAGTGGTGGCGATTCGGGAAGCACGCCGACCGGGACCGATACGCCGGGCACGCCGACCACGCCCATCACAAGCCCGAACACAGGCTCGGTATCCGCGCCGTTCAGCCGGGCTGCGACCGCGCGCTATCAGTTGGTCGGCCCCAGCGGCCAGCGCTTCGGCCCAGTGGACCCGGGCGTTCAGGACGCCAGCGGTGCCATGACGACCTTGGGCTCCAATGTGCTGAGCGGCAGCACCGCCGTGAAGGACATCAGCGGTGACGCGTCTTACGCGATGGGCCGCTGGACGGCAGGAACCGTCACCACCAGTTCGGGCACATCGACTCTGAGCGGCGCCGGCAACGACGTGTATCACTACCTGGCCGTCAATCTGCCGACCGCCTTCCCCACGTCGGGCACCTTCACGTGCGATGCGGGTGTCTTCACCGCGCCCACCTATGCGAGCGGTGCCGGTGGTGCGGCTGTCGTCGGCAGTGCCACCGGCTCGGCCAGTCTGAGCTTCGGTGCGGACGGCGCGACCGTCGCAGGTGCCATCAACGTCACGGCATCGGGCAGCAGCGGTTCCGCTTCGTTGAACGGGTCGGTTTCGGGGCCAAGCAGCGCGACGATCACGGGCGCGTACTTCAGCAATGGCGCTGGTGCGTACGTCCAGATCGGTGATGGCGGTGCGGGTTCCTACCTTGTGGCGAGCAGCTTTGCCGCCGTGCTGGCCAACGGCTCGCACTACATCGGCGTGGCGAAGTTCCGCTGCAGCTGATCGATGGAACGGGCGGCGTGCGCGTCGCCCGGCTCCGTCTTCTTCTCACGGGCCCGTTCGTTCGGTGCGAGTCATCCGAAGCGGGCTTTTGCGGACCTTGTCATTTTCCTATCCCGTCGCTTCGACGAGCACTCCCCCATGCACTTCCCATCGACTCGGACATCGCGGTTCGCCATCGTGGTCCTTCTGCTCTCGGCCTTCGCGCTCCTGGTCGGCGCATGCGGTTCGCAGGACAGCAGCATGGACTCGCCACGGACATCGACCAGAGATTTCCCCTACTTCAATGCCGATGCCACGGTTCCCGCGAGCGCGGACGAGCCAGACGACGCGTCGAACCGGTACTACCGCTATGCGACCGACGAGAGCGGCGCCGATGAGGTGACCGAGAGCTGGCATGCGGCGATGCAGGAAATCGAACACCGCATGGGGCGCGACCTGTCCAGGCCGGATTGAAGAGCCAGGGGAGAACAATGAACAAGAGATTCCATCGGGTCGTCTTCAGCGTGGCGCGGGGTCTTCGCATGGCGGTGCAGGAGACGGCGCGCAGTGCAAGTAAGGCCGGCTGCGGTAGCACGTCAGCACGGAGCGCGGTTGCTCATGTGCTGGCACTGGCGATCTCACTCACCGCCGCCGCCGCAGCAGCACAGATCGCAGCTGACCCGAACGCCCCCGGCCGGCAACGTCCCACCGTCTTGGTTGCCCCCAACGGCGTGCCGCTCATCAATATCCAGACGCCATCGGCCGCAGGCGTCTCGCGCAACACCTACCGCCAGTTCGACGTCGGTGCGCAGGGCGTGGTCCTCAACAACAGCCGCACGAACGTGCAGTCCCGGCTCGGTGGGTTGGTGACCGGCAACCCCTGGCTCGCCACCGGCCCGGCCCGCGTCATCCTCAACGAGGTCGACAGCAGCAATCCCAGCTACCTCAACGGCCCGGTCGAGATCGCCGGCCAGCGCGCCGAGTTCGTCCTCGCCAACCCGTCCGGCATCTCGGTCAACGGCTCGACCTTCATCAATGCCTCTGCGGTCACGCTGACGACGGGCACGCCGCAGTTCGGCACCTCGGGCAGCCTGGACAGCTATGCCGTGCGTGGCGGAACGGTCTCGATCGATGGCGCGGGCATGGACGCCCGCACGGCCGACTACGCCGCCATCCTCGCGCGGGCCACGCAGATCAACGCGGGTGTCTGGGCCAGGGACCTCAAGGTAGCGACCGGGGCGAACGATGTCTCGGCCGATGCAAGTCAGGTGACGCCTGTCACCGTTGCCGGCGCCGGTGCCGACGGTGCTGCTGCACCCCGATTCGCCCTGGACGTCGCAGCCGTCGGCGGCATGTACGCCAATCACATCTTCCTGATCGGCACCGAAGCCGGGCTGGGCATGCGCAACGCGGGCGTGATCCAGACCTCTTCGGGTCCCGCATTGATCACGGGCGAAGCCGGCAGGCTGACCCTGAGCGTTGACGGCCTCCTGGAGAACTCGGGGCTGATCCAGCTGGCCTCGGATGGGTCGATCAAGGCTGCGGAGTTGATCAACAGCGGCACGGTACGCAGTGCAGGCAGCCTGCAGATCGCGACGCAGGGCGACCTGGCCAATCACCTCGCAAGCACGGGCGGCACGCTGGAAGGACAGCGGGTCGAACTGGCGAGTGCCGCGGGCGACCTCGACAACCGAGGCGGCACGATCCGCCAGACGAGTGCAGCGGGGCTGGCGATGGCGGCGCCGAGGCTCAGCAACACGAGCGGCGGGGTCATCGGGGCCGAGCCTGTGCGTGCTTCGGTGTCGCCGGGTGCGAGTGGCACGGCCAGTTCGGGATCCGGTGCAGCAAGCGGTACGGATGGCGCCGGCGGCGCAACGAACACCACGACGAACCCACCCGCCGACACGACCGGCGGCACAGGCACCGGAAGCGCCACTGGCACCTCACCAAGTGCACCCACTTCTATCGTCGTCTCCCCAGGCTCGCTCACCGCCGCAGGCGGCATCCTGAACGACGGCGGCAAGGTCTACACGGGCGGCCCGATCACCCTGCAGACGCCGGCCGTGAACAACTCGGGTGGCAGCTTGAGCGTCGCCAGCCTTGCAGTCACCGGAGCAACCTTCAGCAACGCGGGCGGCACGCTCAACGTCGCGAACACGTTCTCGGCCAACGTCGGCACGCTCGACAACACCGGCGGCAGCCTGCATGCGAACCGGATCGACATCAAGACCACCGGCGACCTGAACAACCGGGGCGGCGCACTGGCGAGCGTTGGCACGGCAGACCTGAGCGTCGGCGGGGCCGTCGACAACAGCCGCGGCACCCTCGCAGCCAACCGCGACATGGCCATCGCCGCGGCCAGCCTGGACAACGACCGCGGCCTCGTGCAATCGGGCGGCGCGATGGCGATCGATACCCACGGCCGAGCGTTGACCAACACGAATTCCGCCGGCTACGCAAACGGTCAGGGCGGCATCGCGAGCAACGGCACGCTGAGCCTGAACGCGGGCGCCGTCGACAACACCGCCGGCTTCATCGGCGCGGCCGGCACGCTCACCGCCCGCACGGGCGCCTTCACCAATGCAGCCGGCGGCGTGCTCCTGGGCCAGTCGGATGTGGCGATCACCACGAACGGCGCAACCTACGATAACCGGGGAGGCCAGACACTGGCCGTTGGCGACCTCACGGTGGACACCGGCACTGCCACCGTGCAGAACGACGGCGCGCTGATCCGATCGGGCGGCACCACCACCGTGCGCGCCGGTGGCGTGGTCAACACGTCCACGCTCGGCATCGACCAGGGCATCGAAGGCCTGAACGTCGTCATCGCCGCGGCGAACGTCGACAACGGCGGCGGTGCCATTCGTGCCGATGCGAATGCGACCATCACCAGCGCAGGCGCCGTCAACAACGTCGGCGGCCTGATGTCGGCACGCGACACGCTCGCCATCCTCGACCCGAATCGCGCCAGCCCAGGGTCGAAGTCCCTGTGCGTGGCGAACACCGGCGGCACGCTCACGGCCGACAGGCGCCTGCAGCTGGATGCCGCCGCCTTCAGCGGCGACGGCACCCTGACGTCGGGCCAGGACCTGTGGCTCTCGCTCACGCAGAACCTGGTGAACGACGCGGTCGTCAGTGCGGACGGCGACCTGAGCTACATCACCACCGGCACCCTGACCAACAACGGCAAGCTGCTGGCCGGCAACGTGCTCACCCTATCGGGCAGCGACGTGGAGAACGCCGCCGGCGGCGAGATGCGCGGCGATACCACCATCGTCGGCGCCAGCGGCACCCTGACCAACCGCGGGCTGATCGACGGCCGCGACACCCGCATCGATGCCCGTGCGCTGGTCAACGCGCCGACCGGGCGTATCTACGGCGACCACCTGTCCATCGCGGCCGGCAGCATCCTCAATGACGGCGACGGCACTTCGGCCGGCACCATCGCCGCGCGCGACAGGCTCGACATCGGCGCCGACACCATCACCAACCGCGAGCATGCGCTGATCTTCAGCGCCGGCGACATGCACATCGGTGGCGCGCTCGATGCCAACCGGCGAGCCACCGGGCAGGCCACCGCCATCGACAACAGCAGCGCCTCGATCGAATCGCTGGGCAACATGCATCTGGCGGCGCGCACCATCGGCAACACCGACGCCCACCTGAGCGTCACGCGCGAACCGGTGTCGAGCGTGCAGGTCGTCGTTCGCATTGCCGCCCTGGTCGCCGTCCACGTACCGGTAGCCGGTGAGCTGCGCCACCTGTTCGCGGATGAGCCGTTGCTCGTAGAACCCATCGCCCAGGCGCTTGGTGACGGCGGACGGGTCATACCCCAGCGCATCGAGCAGGTAGTCGCTGGAGAGCCACTGGCGGTAATGCGTGAAGGCTGGATCGGTTTCGACAAGGTAATGGCTCGTCGTGCCGGGCACGGTCTTGAAGAGACTCGCCTTGGGAACGGTGGTGTTCGGCGTGGCGGTGCGAACGACGCCCTGGCCAGCCGGCCCTGCCGCGCCCGGTGCGCCACCCACAGCCGACGGCACTTCCAGGACCACGCCCGCACGGCCGTTGCCGGGCACATTGCCCGTCGCCCCGGCGTTGCCCGGGACGCTCACTCGTGTCGCCGAGCCCGGTGGGCTGCCCGTGGCGGCCTGGGTGCCCTGCTCGTAGCGCAGGGCCGACAGCGGGTAGGTGGTCACCAGGTCGGCGGGCGTGTACGCCGTCTTGTCGGCGAACCATTCGGTTCCGCCGTCGAGGCCGCCGTGGTGCGTCCAGTATCTGTAGACCGCCGTGCCGCTTCGGCTCTCGACCTGGGCACCCTGCGTCTGGATGTTCTGCGGCGCCTGGTCGGCGGTGATGGTTCCGCCTGCGATGACCTGGCTGTCGCGGTTCACCAGCAGGCCGTGGATGTCGATGTTGCCGCCCGCGACGACCCGGCCCGGATCGCTGCCTGCGGCCACGTCGCGTGTGGTGGTCAGCGTGTAGTCGTAGTCGGTCCACGCGCGGGCGATCTGCTGCAGCCGGTTGTCTTCGTTCACGCCGTCGTTGTAGGCGGTGATGGCGGCGTCGAGCGCGGCCAGTGCGGTGGGGTAGCTGTCCTCGTAGGCGGCGACCGCGGCGGCGTAGGCCTGCTGCTCGGCGACGGTGCAGATGCGCACCGCGCAGCCCGGCGACGGATCCGCCTGGATCGGTGGCATGACGCCGAATTGCGCGAAGCGGGCGGAGTCGCGTGGCTCCCCTGTCGTGACGGTTGCGCAGCTCATGGCCTCGCCTGCGCCATCGCAGACGGTTGTCTGGACAATGGCCTGCGTCACTGTCGAGCGCTGCCCGTACAGCTCGGGATGGGCCTTGAGGTAGATCCACTTGCTGTCCGGCGAGACGAAGTTGGTCGCGGGCTGCGGTGTCGTCCAGCCCTCGGGCAGGAGTTCGGTGAGGCGCAATACGTGGCGCTGATGAATGCGGGCGCGACCTTCGCGCAGCAATACCAGCTCACGCCGGGCATCGCCCTGAGCGCCGCGCAGATGGCGCAACTCACCAGCGACATCGTCTGGCTGGTGGAGCAGACGGTCACGCTGGCCGATGGCAGCACGCAGAAGGTGCTGGTGCCGCAGTTGTACGTGCGCGTGAAACCGGGGGACATCGACGGCTCGGGTGCGTTGCTGTCGGCCGATGCGTTGGTCATCCAGAACGCGGCGGGCGAAGGCGACATGGTGAGCAGCGGCACCATCGCGGGCCGCACGATGGTGTCCATCACCGCGGACAACATCCGGAACCTGGGTGGAAGGATCACGGGCGGCAGCGTCGGGCTGGCTGCGCGGCAAGACCTGAACGACATCGGCGGGATGATCGAGGCGCAGAACTCGGCGATGTTGACGGCCGGACACGACATCGACATCGCATCGACCACGCGGACGCAGGTGGGCGCGCAAGGCAGCCGCACGAACCTGGACCGGATCGCAGGTGTGTACGTGACGAACCCGGGGGGCTCGCTGGTCGTGTCGGCAGGCAACGACGTGAATGTGATCGGTGCGGTGCTGGCGAACACCGGGGCGGGCGGCGTGACCCTGGTGAAGGCGGGCAACGACATCAACCTGGGTACGGTCGAGACCGCCAGCAGCCAGGACACGACATGGGATGCGGGCAACTACGTCCGTGCCTCGGAGAGCCATGACATCGGCGCCGTGATCGCCGCCGAGGGGTCTGTACGGCTGGTTGCCGGCAACGGCATCGCCATCAAGGCGGGGGCCGTCAGCAGCGGCGAAGCGCTCACCGCCACGGCGGGCAACGACATCAGGGTGACATCGGGAGAAGCCGTCAGCACCTTCAGCGGCGCCAGCTTCCATGAAAGCCATGGCCTGCTCTCGAGTTCCAGCAGCACCCGGCGTGACAACCTTGAAACGACGCAGGTCCTGTCGAGTCAACTCGGCGGCAACAGCGTGTTGCTGGTTGCCGGCAACGACATCGCCCTGGAGGCTGCGCAACTGCATGCCGATGGTGCGATCAGCCTCTCGGCCGGGCGCGACATCACACTGGGCGCGACCAACCGATCCGCCACGGAGAGTCACTTCAAACAGGACACGCACAGCGCCAGCGGCATTGGCAAGGCCATTGGGATCGCCCTGGGCGCCGACACGGTAGCCTGTGCATCCCGCCGTTCTGCTATGGCGTGAGCACCGTCGGCGGCAGTACGGCGAAGGCCAGAGTTGACGGCACTTATGCCAGCGTGGGCGAGCAGTCGGGCATCAAGGCGGGCGATGGCGGTTTCGACGTGAATGTGAAAGGCAACACCGACCTCAAAGGTGGCGTCATCTCCAGCACCCGGGCGGCGATCGAAGGGAAGAAGAACAGCCTGAGAACCGGGACTTTGACCACCAGCGACATCGAGAACCACTCCGCCGGCTCGGCTGAGAGCAGTGCGATCGGCCTGAGCAGCGACATGTTCACCGACGGCAAGTACTCGATTGCCAAGGCGATCATAGGCAACGCTTTGAACAACGGATCGGCATCTGGCTCCGCCAGCGGCACGACCAGAAGTGCCGTGAGCGGAGGAAGCGTGGCCGTCGCCGACGAGGCCGGCCAGCAAGCTGCCACCGGAAAGAGTGCGAGCGAGACCATCGCTGCGCTGAACCGCGATACCGCGAACGCCAATGGCTCCGTGCAGCGTCAGGATGTGCAATCGATGCTGAAGGAGGCGCAGGCGGAGCAGACGCTCAAGGTCGCAGGATTCCAGGCACTCACCGTCTATACGGACGATGCCTATAGAACCATGTTCAAGAAGGAGGTGAAGTTCTTCGAGGTGACGTGTGGTGGCACGCAGGAAGAATGCATCAACGATCCGTCAATGATCAGGATGCAGGAGGTGAGTGCCGATGCTGCCAAGCGCGATGGAAACGTTCTTGCAGTCAATGGCATCTTCAATTCGGAGGAGCGGGCGGGGCAGTTGGCTTATCAGAATGCATCGGTAGATTCAAAGAAAAGTGAGAAGCCGAGCACCATCACTCTAATGCACATTGCGCCTGCCGACACCACGCTCGGCGAGCTATTGGTGGCGACTTACGAGCAGAAGATGGCATCGAATTTCGGGTACACCAATGCCGACAATGCCTACGCTGAGGCTCTCCAGGGTCGAGACAAGGAACCCACTACTTCAATGGGGCATAGCCG
>CAIQMJ010000280.1 GCA_903872875.1 uncultured Variovorax sp. | reverse complement strand
TGTTGCTGGTGCTGGTGCCGTTGGTCACGAAGAAGCAGTGGTCGGCATTGAAGATGCGCGCCGCATTGCGCTCGCTGGCGGCCACCGGGCCCGTGTGGTCGAGCAGTTGGCCGAGTTCTTCAACGGCGTTGCAGACGTCGGCGCGCAGCATGTTCTCGCCGAAGAACTGATGGAACATCTGGCCGACCGGGCTCTTCAGGAATGCGACACCGCCGGAGTGGCCCGGGCAATGCCAGGAATATGAACCGTCTTCCGCGTAGTCGATGAGCGCCTTGAAGAACGGCGGCTGCACGCCCTCGAGGTAGCTCTTGGCTTCGCGGATGATGTGGCGCGCCACGAACTCCGGCGTGTCCTCGAACATGTGGATGAAGCCATGCAGCTCGCGCAGGATGTCGTTTGGAATGTGCCGCGAGGTCTTGGTCTCGCCGTAGATGTAGATCGGCACGTCGGCGTTCTTGCGTCGCACTTCACCGATGAAGTTGCGCAGGTTCAGCACCGCCGGATCGAGGTCCGGGCCGACCGTGAATTCCTCGTCGTCGATCGAGAGGATGAAAGCGCTGGCCCGGCTTTGCTGCTGTGCGAACTGGCTCAGGTCGCCGTAGCTCGTGACACCCAGCACCTCGAAGCCCTCGCTCTCGAAGGCTTGCGCGAGCGCGCGGATACCGAGCCCCGAGGTGTTCTCGGAGCGGAAGTCCTCGTCGATGATGACGATCGGAAAGCGGAATTTCATTCAGGGGGCTCCGGACAGGCAAAGAGGCGCGAAGTGTACGGAATTTGAATGAAAGTCTCCCGACGCTTTTGAATGAGAATGCAAGGCCTTCCACAACGGGGAACCGTCATGGCCAACTCCACAGTCTGGTGGCTCATCGCAGGGGCGGCGATCGTGCTCGAACTGCTCTCCGGCACCGTGTATCTTCTGCTGCTCGGCGTCGGGTTCGCCGCCGCCGCCGTGGCCGCGCACATGGGTTTTTCGCCGACGACGCAAATGGTGGTTGCCGCCATCGTCGGCATTGGCGCGGTGTTGGCCTGGTATGCGGTTCGTCGCGGCCGGCCGGCCGAAGCGCCCAGCCGCGCCAACCGCAACGTGAACCTCGACATCGGCGAGCGCGTCCACGTGCCACGTTGGGCATCCGATGGAACTGCGGCGGTCCGCTACCGCGGCGCTCAATGGACAGTAGTGCCACGACCCGGCACGATCCCGATCGCCGGGGAACACCAGGTCGTCGAGATGCACGGCAACCGTCTGGTCGTCGAACCCGTCTGACACCCCTGATACAAACAAGATACAAGGAGCCACCATGGATTTCGCAGTTCCCCTCGTCATCCTCGCCATCGCAGTGATCGTGATCAGCCAGTCGGTCAAGTTCGTGCCGCAGCAGAACGCCTGGGTACGCGAGCGGCTGGGCAAGTACCACGGCACGATGACGCCCGGCCCCAATTTCCTGATCCCCTTCATCGACAAGGTCGCCTACAAGCACAGCCTGAAGGAAATTCCGCTCGACGTGCCGAGCCAGATCTGCATCACGCGCGACA
>CAIQMJ010000279.1 GCA_903872875.1 uncultured Variovorax sp. | reverse complement strand
TCCTTCTTCAGCCAGCTCAACTGCGAGATCGGTGCGCTGTGGCTGGGCGATCTGCTGAAGGGCGGGCTGGCGCTGCCGCCGCGCGAGCAGCAGGTCGCGCTGATCGACCAACGCCTGGCGTGGATGGAAGAACGCACCGAAGGCAAGCATTCGAAAGGCACCAACATCATCCCGTTCTCGGTGCATCACATCGACGAACTGCTGCAGGACATGGGCCTGCAACTGGGCACGCTGACACGTTTCAAGCAGTGGCTCGGGCCGATCGATCCGCGCGACTACCAGGTGGTGACGCGGCGGTTGCTGGCGCGGCATGCCGCCGCGTGAAAAAGGCCCGCGTCGGCGGGCCTCGTTCGGTGGCGGCGGATGCCTTTCTACGCTGGCATCAACCCGTCAGAAGCGTGTTCGACGGCAGCGTCTCGTCGAGCAGCTTGCGCGACGCTTCCACGCCGACCACCGGCAGCAGCTTCGGGTCGAGCAGGCCGACCTGCACCAGCACGCTGGCCTGGTCCCAGTAGATGTGCTCGTGGTAGAGCTTGTCGCCCCGGAAGTTGATGACCGCCAGCAGCGGCACCTCGACCCTTTTGCCGGTGGGCGCGACGCCGGGCAGCATCCACGGAATCTCGGTGGTGTGG
Source organism: uncultured Variovorax sp. (assembly GCA_903872875.1). Lineage (GTDB taxonomy): Bacteria > Pseudomonadota > Gammaproteobacteria > Burkholderiales > Burkholderiaceae_C > Variovorax. The sequence continues at coordinate 1,549 of CAIQMJ010000279.1, read as the reverse complement.
GTGAAGCTGAACAGCATCTCGTCGACCACCTGCGTTGCGCCTACGGTGCGCGAGATCGGCACGAGTGCGGTGTCGGGCGGATTGCTGTTGACGAAGTGGTTCGTATAGAACGCATGCAGGTTCTTGTAGCCCACGCCGCCGGTCATGGTCGGGATGTGGTTCACGTAGGGCTCGGCGACCATGGTCGACATGGTGTCGTCGACATTGCGCGTGCCGAACTCGTACTCGCAATGCTTGTCCCACAGCGCCGACAGGTCGTAGTGCGGGCCGATCGCGCCCTTCAGCGCGGCGATGGTGCGCTCGTGCGCCATCAGCGCCGATGGGCGGTGATAGTGCTCGCCGCCCAGACGGGCGAAGGCGTGGTCCTGCCCGCCGTAGACATAGGTCGTGATGTTCGGACGGCCCTTGAGCGTCTGCAGGATCTTGTCGCGCGCTTCGGGTGGGCAGAACTTGTCCAGTTCGGCGATGTGCAGCACCAGCGGCGACTTGACCTTGTCGGCTTCTTCCAGTGCGGCGTCGATGCCCACGCCGTAGTAGCCGACCGACACGTCGGCGTCGGTGCGGCAGGCCGCCAGATAGGCCAGCTTGCCGCCAAGGCAGAAGCCCAGCACGCCGACCTTGCCGTTGACTTCCGGCCGAGCGCGCAACGTGCTGATGGCGGTCTGGATGTCTTCCATGCCCTTGGCCTCGTCGAAGCCCTGGAAGTAGCCGAAGGCGGCCTGCCAGTCGGCTTCGGTGTAGCCCAGTTCGACGTCGGGCTTCTGGCGCCAGAAGATGTCGGGCACCAGCACCACATAGCCTTCCTCGGCGTAGTAGTCGGCCACGTCGCGCATCGTCTTGTTGACGCCGAAGATCTCCTGCGCGAGCACCAACCCCGGGCCTGTGCCGGCGGCGGGCAACGCAAGGTAACCGCGGAAACTGCCGCTGCCGTCAGCGGACTTGATGTCGATGTAGTGGGCTGCCATCCGATTTCTCCGTGCTTTCCGTGGGTGTGGGGTGCAGCCATGCCTCTTGCATCGCTGCCGTTGAAACTTTACGCTCTGATTGTTTAGGCGTAAAGTAGTTTGGCCCTCTCGCTGGCGCGAAAGATGCTTGTCATTGTCCTACTGAACAACGGGATGCACGCACAGAGATGAAACGACCAGCACAGCGCGCTCAGGCGCCGCACATGGACGCGTCCGGCACCGGTACGCTGCCGGCGCCCCGCGGCATTCCGGGCTTGCGTGGGCAGGATCATGTCGGCGTCACGGTGCCCGACCTGCAGGCCGCAATCCGCTTTTTCGTCGATGTCGTCGGCTGCGAGCTCGCCACGACCTTCGGCCCATTCCGCGACGATAGCGGCAGCTTCATGGCCGACACGCTGAACGTGCATCCGCGCGCAGTGGTCGAGCAGATCGCGTTGCTGCGCTGCCGCATGGGATCGAACATCGAGCTCTTCCAGTACAGCGCGCCAGACCAGCAGCACGCCATCCCGAAGAACAGCGACATCGGCGGCCACCACCTGGCGTTCTACGTCGACGACATCGACGCGGCGGTCGCGCACCTGAAG
>CAIQMJ010000278.1 GCA_903872875.1 uncultured Variovorax sp. | reverse complement strand
GGTCTGCGCGGTGGTGCTCGGCATGGCCCACCTGTTGTTGCCGCGACTCGTCCGATTTCCTGCGGGCGATCTGGAGTCTGTCTTGACATTCTGGGCCGGCTCCAGCCTGTTCGTCGTCTTCTGGATCATGGTTGGCGTTCGCATGGTCTCCAACGGGCGGCGGCATTCCGCGCATGACATACGCGGCGCAGCATACGCCGCTCCCAGCCCAAGGATTGCAGTGCGGGCGGCATTTCTTCAGAACACCTTGGAGCAGGCCGTGGTGCTGATGGTCACGCAGTTCGCGATGCTCGTGGTCCTCAGAGACGTTGCCATGCCGCTGATCCTGGCGTCTGTGGTCCTCTTTTCCGTGGGCCGTGTTGCCTTCTTTGTCAGCTACCCCAAAGGGGCGGCGGCGCGCTCGTTCGGCATGGCGCTCACGGCCGTGCCGAGCGTCGTTGCTTTCGTGCTGGCCCTTGGCGCTGTGGTCAGACGAATCTGGCCGTGAACACGGCGCTGGGGCAGTGAGCGGCACGGAATTTGAGCTGTTTGGCATCCCCTACAGCCGCGGACCCAACATGACCGCGGCGATTTTCTGGGCAACTGCGCTCGCCATTCTCATATGGGCCGCCTGTATTCGCCGCAATCAGTCACCGTGATGGGTGAGTTGCGCAGTGCATTCGGGCCGGACGCGAATCTGTGCACGTTGTCCTCTGAGCAGAGCTTTGCCAGCGCTCTGCGTGGTCCGGTCCTGGGTCCCCGGATGACTTCTCCGGCTGCACCGCGCTCGCGCCGCAGCGGGCCTGGAACGTTCGCGCGGACGTCGCGCAGTCCTGGAGTGCGTCCGAAAGTTCAACCCCAGCGGGCGTTCTCAAAGCCCAAAATTTCCACTTGACCCTATAGCGACTTCATTGTGTATCTTATGTTTATCGAGAAATTTGGAAGTGGAGCAATGCGGCAATGTCCTCGAATATCCCCGGCATCGGGAGATGCGATAACCCGATCGTCGCGTCGTTCTTCAGGCTCCAACAGCAGCGGTCCATGCCGGAGGGCCGTAGCGCCGGCTTTTCAGATGACTGCGCATTCCATCATGACCATGCATACACCCGCTAAATCACCACCATCTCGGCAATCCGCGCACCACGACTTAGGCTTCGATCAGGTGCTTGTCTGGGATGCTCCAGTGCGTGTCTTTCATGGACTCATGATCATCTGCTTCGTGGGTGCATGGCTGACAGCGAAACAAGAGGGCTGGCGCACAGTTCATGCGACCTTGGGTTACACGATGATCGGCCTGGTCGCATTTCGCATCATTTGGGGCTTTACAGGCACTCGCTATGCGCGGTTCACGAATTTCGTGCAAGGCCCCCGTGCCGTTTTGGGCTGCCTGGGGGCGATGCGGCACGGCGGGGCCCGACGGCACACCGGGCACAGTCCCGTAAGCGCCTTGTTCGTCCTCGCGATGTTGCTTCTGGCACTGGTGGTCGGGATGTCAGGTTGGGCGAGCGAGGGCGGATTGGTTGTGAGCCGATGGGGAACATTCCACGAACTCGCCTCCAACGTCATGCTGGCGCTTGCCGGCTTGCACGTTGTTGGCGCGGTATTCGGTAGTTGGCGGGCCGGTGAAAGCCTGATGCGGTCGGTGTTCACTGGGACCAAGCTGGGTTTTCGCGACGAAGCCATTCCGAGCGCGCGAAACGGTTTCGCGCTACTCATCCTAGCCGCGGTCGCGGGCTTCTGGTGGTACGAATGGCAAAGCGGGGACGCTGCTGTAGCCGATGCGAAGCCGATTGACTCGGAAGTAGGTGGGAGCCGGTGGCCGACGACTGAGCAATCGTCTTCAAGTCAAGCGCGATGAAGCGATCGTGCGGTTCTGAGCATGGCGTTGAGCGTGAGCCTGGTCATTTTGAGCACGCCACCCTTGCCAATTGCCAACGGCATCGCTGGCAGTGCGCGCTGCGCCGATCAGGCGGCGACCTCACGCCGGTTCGCCAGGGCCGACTGGTAGCGGCCAGTGCCTCCGTGACCACCAGCTTCACATCAAGAGGCGGTAAGGTCACAGTCATTGACGAGTACCCTGCGGCGTCGGTTGCGGCTCGAGCTGTATCGGGCGCTCCCTTCGGAGGACATGCAGCCGCATCCCTCGCCTAGGTCCACCCTCAAGCATTGAAACTTCAGAGCAGCCTCAGTGAACGCCACTCAATCCATGCGCTCACAACGCCTCATCCTCAGCATGAAGTGGGGCACCAAGTATGGTCCCGAGTACGTCAACCGCCTCTATGTCATGGTGCGTCGTCACCTGAGTGGGAATTTCCGCTTCGTCTGCCTAACGGACGACGTGCGGGGCATCCGGCCCGAGGTGCAGTGCCTGCCCATCCCTGCGCTCGATCTGCCCGCGGGCATTCCCGAACGCGGGTGGACCAAGCTGGTCACGTTCTCTGCGGACCTGCACGGCCTGCAAGGCACGGGGCTCTTCCTCGACCTCGACGTGGCGATTGTCGGCGGGCTGGATGCCTTCTTCGAGCATTCCGGCAAATTCTTGATCATCCACGACTACAAGCGGCCATGGCGCGTGACGGGCAATTCCTCCGTCTACCGCTTTGAGCTCGGCGCCCATCCGGAGGTACTTGAGCACTTTCGCTCGCATTTCGCCGAGGTGCGCTCGGCATTCCGCAACGAGCAAGCCTACCTTTCGGACTTCATGCATCGACAAGGCAAACTCGCCTACTGGCCAGAGCATTGGTGTCCAAGCTTCAAGTACGACTGCATCCCGTCGTGGCCGAGCAACTACTGGCGCTCGCCCTCCGTGCCGCCGGATGCGCGCATCGTGATTTTCCACGGCGAGTGCAATCCGCCGGATGCGCTCGCGGGGCGGCGCAACCGCCGCTGGCGCTTTATTCGCCCGGCTCCATGGGTAGCCGAGTGTTGGAGAGAGTGAGCGCACCGCAGACCGCTGCGCGCGCATCGGTTCCGGCACCATGTGCAAGGGCGTGGCTTATTGACGGCTTACGATCAACGCAACTCAGTCGAACGATCTTTCGGAAATCCGCGGCGCCGCGGATGCTGCCCCGGCCAGAATAACAAGCGCCTGATCGTGCAGGCCTGCCGCACGCGATCTCGACACCAACGGGACCTTCCAGGCCTATGAGAAGCCGACCGAATTCAATCCGCCTCAATTCCCAGTTTTTTCGCTGCGTGTGCCTTGTGGGGGCCTGCGGTGACCAACCGAGTGAACTCCGTGAGCGTGCGCCGCGTCGTGCACATTGACTTTCTTCAGCCCATCCAGGATTCCGCATTCAGCGGCCACTCCATCGCACGTCTCGCGCAGCGACTTGAGTTCCTTCTGGAGGTGCCTCAGGTCACGGATGCGTTGAGCCACATGCTCGATGTGCTCATCCAAAACAACATTGATGGCGTGGCAGTTTTCTCTCGGCGCATCCTGAAAGCGCAGCAGCGCGCGGATCTCCTCGAGCGTCATGTCCAATGAGCGGCAATGGCGAATGAAGGCCAGCCGTTCCAAGTGCTCGCGGCCGTAAACACGATAGTTTCCGCCACTGCGCGGAGGCTCCCAGAGCAATCCTTCGCGCTCATAGAAGCGGATGGTTTCCGCCTGTGTTTGGGTGATTTTTGCGAGTTCGCCGATCTTCATGAACGAGCCCTATTCAGCTTCGAGTGTAGCTCTGGCACTTTGAGGTGCCTTCAATCTTGCGCAAAGAATTGAAGGGCGCCCCGGCGCACTTGCGCCGGTCGTCTGGCGCGGTAAGTCTCATGCGAGATCTCGACCTCGATCGAGAAACTTTTTGGTTCATCCGGAGATAGCGAGAGCGCATAATTTCCGGGGGAATCAATTAGAAACTATAAAGTCGCTGGAAGGTCAAAGCCAGTTACCAGATACAAAGTCCAGGTGCGGGAAATTCCACTCGCACCCTGTCAACTCTAGAATCATCGCCCATTCCTCATGGTGCGCCGCACTCGATGTCCGCTCTCATTCCTGCCCGTGACGGTGGCGGGCAGCCCTAGCAGGCTGCTGAAATACTCCCCGCCAGTCGGCACGCGATGCGACACATGCGTTGGAAGTTGATCCCCTGACAGTTGCAAACAAGACCCCAGACATGCGCGGAGTCGATACCTTCACCGAGAGCCTGTTCACGATGCGCCGCCTGGAGGACTTCGTACCTGCGAATCACCCCCTGCGTCCGATCCGCGCGATGGTCAATGAAGCGCTGCTCAAGATGGACGGCCTGTTCGCTGGCATGTACGAGGCCGACATCAAGGGTGGGCGTCCCAGCATCGCACCGGAGAAGCTGCTGCGCGCGATGCTCCTGCAGATCTTCTTCAGCGTTCGCTCGGAGCGCCAGCTCATGGAGCAGACCCACTACAACCTCTTGTATCGCTGGTTCATCGGCCTGGCCATGGACGATGCGGTCTGGGTGCCCAGCGTGTTCACCAAGAACCGCGAACGACTCATTGCACACGACGCGATCATCGAACTGTTCAACCACATCGTGGAGACGGCGGATCGCAAGGGCTGGCTGTCGGGCGAGCACTTCAGCGTCGATGGCCAGCTTCAAGGGCCAGACCCGCAGCAACGACACGCACGCCTCGCGCACCGACGCGGATGCGCGGCTGTACCGCAAGGGCAAGACGGCCAGTGAGATGCGCTACATGGGCCATACCCTGGCGGACAACCGCCATGGCCTGATTGCCAACGCCATGGTCACCACCGCTGATGGTCATGCCGAGCGGGAAGCGGCCAAGGTGATGATCAACGCAGCGTGCGAGGCGGCGCACGACGAGACGATCAGCATCACGCTGGGCGCGGACAAGGGCTATGACGCGCAGGAATTCATCCGTGCGTGCCAGGACATGGGCGTGATCCCGCACGTGGCCCAGAACAATTCTGGGCGGCGCTCGGCGGTGCCCGACACCATCGCTGCGAGCCAGGGCTACGTCCTGTCGCAGCGAAAGCGCAAGCTCATCGAGCAGGGCTTCGGCTGGGCCAAGACGGTGGGACGAATTCGGCAGGTGATGGTGCGAGGGCTCAAGCGCGTGGACCACCTGTTCGTGCTGACGATGGCGGCCTACAACTTGACGCGCATGCGCTCGCTGGGGCAAATCCGTGCGCAGGCGCTCTGAGGCACACAAAGGCCCCAAAACACCCGTCAAATCGGCGAAAGCAGCTCTAGAAATCGCTGCCCGACGCACTATGTGGAAGGCGACCACACGCCGGCGAGGAAGGCTCGCTTTGGAGGGGAGTATTTCCGCAGCCTGCTAGAACGGGGCAAGCTCGGGAAACTCGGGTGCTGTCTGCATGCAACACCGTCAGTCGGATGCATCAAGGGTTCGCCAAACACCCTCCCTCACGATGGCTTGTCGTTGACAGCGGGCATCGGATTAAACCCAGGATGAATGAGGAACGATGATGCTGGAAAGGTTAACCGACGGCAGGCAAGGGCCGCTACCCATGAGATCC
>CAIQMJ010000277.1 GCA_903872875.1 uncultured Variovorax sp. | reverse complement strand
TGGACAACGCGGAGCGCGCCGCGATCTACGACGAGATGAACCGCGTGATCGCCGCGCTCCACAGCGTCAAGTTCGCCGAGCGCGGACTGGCTGACTTTGGCAAGCCGGGCAATTATTTCGAGCGGCAGATCGGTCGCTGGAGCAAGCAATATGTCGCGTCCGTCACCCAGTCGATTCCCGAGATGGATCGACTCATGGAATGGCTGCCGGCGCACATACCGGCCAGTGCGCGGGATGAGAAGCTGACCTCCATCGTGCACGGCGACTACCGGCTCGACAATCTCATGTTCCATCCCACCGAGCCGCGGGTGATCGCTGTGCTGGACTGGGAGTTGTCGACGCTCGGCCATCCGTTGGCGGATTTCAGCTACCACTGCATGTCGTGGCACATCTCGCCGGGGCAGTTTCGTGGCCTGGGCGGACTTGACGTGGAGAGCCTGGGAATTCCCAGCGAGAACGACTACATCCGGCTTTATTGCGAACGAACCGGCCTCACGACGCCGGAGGCGCTGGCGCCGGACTGGAATTTCTACATGGCCTACAACCTCTTTCGCATCGCCGCGATCCTGCAAGGCATCGCCAAGCGTGTCGAAGCGGGTACGGCCTCCAGCGAGCAGGCCGTCATCTCGGGCCGTGGCGCACGACCGATGGCCGAAATGGCCTGGCAGTTCGCCCAGCGCGCCTAGGCATCCGCGTCCGGCAACGAACCATCCACCTCAGGAGACATCATGGACTTCGAATACTCGGCAAAGACCAAGGACCTGCAAAGGCGTGTCAGCGCCTTCATGGATGACCACATCTATCCGGCGGAGTCCGAATACGCCGCGGAACTGGCCGCCAACACGGCCGCCGGCAAACGCTGGAGCGCGCTGAACACCGTCGAGAAGCTCAAGGTCAAGGCCAGGGCGCAGGGACTGTGGAACCTGTTCCTGCCGGTCGACAGCGCGGAGGCTTCGGGCTATGAAGGCGGAGGCCTGACCAACCAGGAATACGCGCCGCTGGCCGAAATCATGGGCCGCGTGCCATGGGCGAGCGAGGCCTTCAACTGCTCGGCGCCCGACACTGGCAACATGGAGACGATTGCACGCTACGGCTCGGAGGCGATCAAGGCACGCTGGCTCAAGCCGCTGCTCGAGGGCGAGATCCGCTCGGCCTTCGCGATGACCGAGCCCGACGTGGCCTCCAGCGACGCGACCAACGTCGCCACGCGCATCGAGCGCCATGGCGACGAGTATGTGATCAATGGTCGCAAATGGTGGATTTCCGGCGCCGCCGATCCGCGCTGTGCGGTGTTCATCACCATGGGCAAGACCGACCCGGATGCGCCGAAGCATTCGCAGCAGAGCATGGTGATCGTGCCGGCCGGTACGCCGGGCATCAACGTTCTGCGTCCTCTGAACGTGATGGGTTACGACGACGCGCCACATGGCCACGTCGAGATGGTGTTCGACAACGTGCGTGTGCCGGTCGACAACATCCTGCTCGGCCAGGGACGTGGATTCGAAATCGCGCAAGGCCGCCTCGGCCCCGGACGCATCCATCACTGCATGCGCCTGATCGGCCTTGCTGAGCGCGCTCTCGAACTGATGTGCCGACGTGCCTCGTCGCGCGTGGCATTCGGCAAGACCGTGGCATCGCAGACCGTCACGCAGGAACGTATCGCCGAAGCGCGCTGCAAGATCGACATGGCACGCCTTCTGACGCTGAAGGCGGCCTGGCTGATGGACGTTGCGGGCAACAAGGTCGCCAAGAACGAGATCGCGATGATCAAGGTGGTCGCGCCCAGCATGGCCTGCCAGGTGATCGACTGGGCGATGCAGGTGCACGGCGGTGGCGGCCTGTGCGACGACTTCCCGCTGGCCTACGCCTATGCTGGCGCCCGCACACTGCGGTTTGCGGACGGCCCGGACGAGGTCCATCGCAATGCGATCGCGAAGTGGGAGCTGGGCAAGTACGCGGTCGAGAAGCGTGACATCGATCCGCCTGTGACGCGCTTCTGATCCGGCCGGCGACAGTTGCGTCGCTTCATATCCGCCGATGGCACCCCGAGGTGCCGTCGGCTTTTTCGTTCAGAGCTTCTTCTGCAGGAACACGGCGCTGCCGTAGGCTGGGTCGAGCTGGTAGCTGGTGAAACCTTCACGCGCATAGGCGCTCAGCGCTGGCTGGTTGCCCTGAAGCACTTCGAGCGTCAGTTTGCATGCGCCCCGCCGGAGAGCCTCCGCCTCGACGCATGCGAACATCCGCTGCGTGATTCGCTGTCCCCGATGACTTGCAAGTACCACCACATCGTGCACATTGACGAGCGGACGGCAAGCGAAGGTCGAGAAGCCTTCGATGCAGTTGACGAGCCCGACTGGTTGTACGCCATCGAATGCCAGCACGCTGAAAGCCTGCGGACGCACGGCCAGTGCCGCCGGCAGTCCGGCGCGGACTTCGGCGCTCAGGGGCGTGCCGCCGCCCGCTGGATCCTGCGCGTACGCATCGAGCAGGTCGACCAGCGCCGTCGCATGCGATGCATCGCGGTAGTCGGCGAGCAAGGTCCGAATCGCGCCGGCGCCATCTGCCTTGGCAGCAGTCGATTCGCTCATGGTCACGCGCCTTCGATCGTCGATGCAATGCGGCGCGCGCAGGCTTCGGCTTGCGCGGCATCGCGCGCCTCGACCATCACGCGAAGCAGCGGTTCGGTGCCGCTGGCGCGGATCAGCACGCGGCCGGTATCGCCCAGCTCGGCCTCTGCACGTTCGGTTTCCGCTGCCAGTTCGGCGTTGGCCGACCAGTCCTGTCCCTCAGCCAGTCTCACGTTGACGAGCGTCTGAGGGAACAGCGTGACGCCGTCGAGCAGTTGCGCCACGGTGCGGCCACTGCGCACGCAGGCCTGCAATACCTGCAGCGCGCTCACGATGCCATCGCCCGTGGTGTGCCGATCGAGCGCCAGCAGGTGCCCCGATCCTTCGCCGCCGAGCAGCCAGCCCCGCTTGTCCAGTTCCTCCAGCACATAGCGGTCGCCGACCTTTGCGCGCACGAATTCGATCCCCTTCGCGCGCAATGCCACTTCGATGGCCTTGTTGGTCATCAGTGTGCCGACGACGCCCTCGGGCTTCTCGCCGCGCTCGATGCGCTCCATCACCATGAGATAGAGCAGCTCGTCGCCGTTGAACAAACGACCGCTCGCATCCACCAACTGCAGCCGGTCGGCATCGCCATCGAGTGCAATCCCATAGTCGGCCCCCTGCTTCGTCACGGCCTCGATCAACGCCTGCGGATGGGTCGCGCCCACGTTCTTGTTGATGTTCAGGCCGTCAGGCGAACAGCCGATGCTCGACACATCGGCGCCAAGCTCATGGAAGACCTGCGGCGCGACCTGGTATGCAGCGCCATGCGCGGCGTCGACCACGAGCTTGAGACCGTGCAGGCCGAGATCGTAGGCAAAGGTACTTTTGCAGAATTCGGTGTAACGCCCAGCCGCATCGTTCAGCCGGCGCGCCTTGCCCAGCCTGGCGGAATCGACCCAGACGGGCGGCTCTTCGAGGGCAGCCTCGACGGCCTCCTCCCATTCGTCGCTGAGCTTGGTGCCTTGCGCGCTGAAGAACTTGATGCCGTTGTCGGCGTAGGCGTTGTGGCTCGCGCTGATGACCACGCCAAGGCTGGCCCGCTGTGCGCGCGTGAGGTAAGCCACGCCCGGCGTGGGCAAGGGCCCCAGCAGCACGACGTCGACGCCGGCCGAGTTGAAGCCGGACTCGAGTGCCGACTCGAGCATGTAGCCGGAGATGCGCGTGTCCTTGCCGATCAGCACCCGTGGCCGGTTTTCTGTCTTCTTGAGCACGCGGCCGACCGCGTGGGCGAGCCGTAGCACGAAATCTGGCGTGATGGGCGGCTGGCCCACGGTGCCGCGAATGCCATCGGTTCCGAAATACTGTCTTGTCATGGGTGATTGGCTCCCTGTTGTTGTCCTGTCTGCATCGCGCGCCATACGGACAATGCAGCCACCGTTTCTCGTACGTCGTGAACGCGCACGATCGCCGCACCACGCTCCACGGCAAGCAGTGCGGCTGCCACGCTCGGTACCATGCGCTCAGCTGCGGCGTCGATTCCCGTCACGGCGCCGAGCGACGATTTTCTTGACCAACCAGCCAACAATGGCAGGCCAGCGACGTCGAGCTCGTTCTGGCGTGCCAACAAGGCGAAGTTCTGGGCAACCGTTTTTCCGAAACCGATGCCGGGATCCAGCGTGATCCGGTCGGCCGCAATGCCGGAAGATCGGAGCACAGTCACCCGCTCCTCGAGAAAGGTCCGCACGGCAGGAACGACATCGCCATGCATGGGCGCTGCCTGCATGGTCTGGGGATCTCGGTGCATATGCATGACGCAAATGCCGCAGGAGGCATTTGCAGCGACGGCCTCGAGCGCACCCGGTCTGCGCAGCGCCCAGATGTCATTGACGATGTCGGCGCCAAGGTCAAGCACCGCGCGCATCACTTCCGGCTTGTAAGTGTCGATGGACAGCGGCACGCCAAGCCCGGCCGCTTCACGCAACACAGGCAACACGCGGGAGAGCTCGTCATCCAGAGATACCGAAGGGCTGCCTGGTCGGGTCGATTCGCCGCCGATATCGAGGATGTCGGCACCTTCGGCAAGCAACCGCTCACAGTGCCTCAATGCAGCCGCCGTGGATGCATGTGCACCGCCGTCTGAAAAGGAATCCGGGGTCACGTTGACGATGCCCATCACCCGTGGCTGCGAAAGATCTATTCGGAACCGGGTCGTCTGCCAGATCGGAGTCTTCATATGCAAGCTCCATGAAAAAACGGGGCCAGAGGCCCCGTCGATCGGCAATGCGCCATGCTCAAGCCGCGGTAGGTGCCGGATCGGGATTGACCGCCGGGGTACCACCGGTGCCGCCGCTGCCCGAGGGCGGAACGCGCGGCGTCCAGTCCTTCGGCGGGCGCGGCGCACGGCCAGCCATGATGTCGTCGAGCTGCTCGCTGTCGATGGTTTCCCACTCGAGCAGCGCTTTGGCCATCGCGTGCATCTTGTCGCTGTTCTCTTCGATCAGGCGACGCGCCAGAGCGTACTGCTCGTCGATGATGCGGCGCACCTCGGAATCGACCTTCTGCATCGTGGACTCGCTCATGTTCGTCGTCTTGGTGACCGAACGGCCGAGGAACACCTCGCCTTCGTTTTCCGCGTAGACGATCGGGCCGAGAGATTCGGTCATGCCATAGCGCATCACCATGTCGCGTGCAATGTGCGTCGCGCGCTCGAAGTCGTTGCTGGCACCGGTGGTCATCTGATGCATGAACACTTCTTCGGCAATCCGTCCACCGAACAGCATGCTGATCTGATTCAGCATGTATTCGCGGTCGTAGCTATAGCGATCCTGCGACGGCAGGCTCATCGTGACTCCCAGCGCGCGACCGCGCGGGATGATCGTTACCTTGTGCACCGGATCGCACTTGGGCAACAACTTGCCAATGAGCGCGTGGCCGGACTCGTGATAGGCCGTGTTGCGGCGCTCTTCCTCGGGCATGACCATGCTCTTGCGCTCGGGGCCCATGAAGATCTTGTCCTTGGCCTTTTCGAAGTCCTGCATCTCGACGACGCGGGCATTGCGGCGCGCAGCCATCAATGCGGCTTCATTGCACAAGTTCGCCAGATCCGCGCCGGACATACCGGGCGTACCGCGGGCGATGACGCTCGGGTTGACGTCCTGGCCGAGTGGCACCTTGCGCATGTGCACATTCAGGATCTGCTCGCGGCCACGGATGTCCGGCAGCGTCACGTACACCTGGCGGTCGAAACGACCCGGACGGAGCAATGCGGCGTCCAGGATGTCGGGGCGATTCGTCGCAGCCACGACGATCACGCCGAGATTGGTCTCGAAGCCGTCCATCTCGACGAGCATCTGGTTGAGCGTCTGCTCGCGCTCGTCGTTGCCACCACCCAAACCGGCACCGCGCTGGCGGCCGACGGCATCAATTTCGTCCACGAAGATGATGCAGGGTGCGTTCTTCTTGGCGTTCTCGAACATGTCACGGACGCGCGCCGCGCCCACACCGACAAACATTTCAACGAAATCCGAGCCGGAGATCGAAAAGAACGGGACCTTGGCTTCGCCGGCGATCGACTTTGCCAAGAGCGTCTTGCCGGTGCCAGGAGGGCCGACAAGCAGCAGGCCACGTGGAATGCGACCGCCAAGTTTCTGGAACCTGCCGGGATCCTTGAGGAAGTCGACGACCTCCTTCACCTCTTCCTTGGCTTCATCGCAGCCTGCAACGTCGGCAAAGGTGACGGTGTTGCTGTTCTCGTCCAGCATGCGGGCCTTGCTCTTGCCGAAGCTGAATGCTCCGCCCTTTCCGCCGCCCTGCATCTGTCGCATGAAGTAGACCCAGACACCGATCAGCAGGAGCATGGGTCCCCAGCTCACCAGCAGTGTCATGAGCAACGACCCTTCTTCGCGCGGCTTGACGTCGAACTTGACGTTGTTGGCGATCAGGTCGCCAACGAGACCGCGGTCAAGGTAGGTAGCCGTCGTGCGGATCTTGCGGTCGTCGTTGGTGATCGCGACGATCTCGCTGCCGCCCTGGCCTTCCTGGATGGTGGCGCTCTTGATTCGGTTGCCACGAACTTCCTCAAGGAAGTCGGAGTAGCCGATTGCACCGGAACCGGCGCCGCCGCGGGTGTCGAACTGCTTGAACACAGTGAATAACACCATCGCGATGACAAGCCAGACGGCTACTTTGGAAAACCACTGATTGTTCAAACGAAACTCCAGTCAAAGCGCGTGACAGCGAAATGAAAAATCCGCCGAGGTCACGCAATTGATGTTCATTTTAGGCTTTTCAAGCTGCGAAACCTGCTGATTTGCAGGAAGCAGCCGTAGGCCAAGCACGGGTTTGGCAAGTAAATTCGCAGTTACCTGAGGTATCAAGTCGTACGCGGTCAGCGAAGTCCGATACCCACCATGAAAGTCTCCGATGAGCGGTCGCGCGAGGCCTTCGGCTTCATCGGCTTCACGATCCGAAAGTTGGCCTTGAAGAGCTGGGTCAGTTCGGCATAACCGCCGCCATGGAACAACTTGGCCACAAGGGCACCCTCCGGCTTCAGATGCTGGCGTGAGAAGTCGATTGCCAGCTCCACCAGGTGAACGATGCGCGCCGCGTCCGCCGATGCGATGCCCGACAGGTTGGGCGCCATGTCCGAGACCACCACATCGGCCAACCGCCCCTTCAGCAAGGCGGTCAGTTGCGACAGCACCTGGTCCTCCCGGAAGTCACCCTGTATGAAAGTCACGCCCTCGATCGGCTCCATCGGCAGGATGTCGAGTGCCACGATGGTGCCATCGAGCATGCCCGCCGCCGCGCCACCGGGCGACATGCGCCGCCGCATGTATTGGCTCCACGCGCCCGGCGTCGAGCCCAGATCGACGACGAGTTGGCCCGGTCTGATCAGGCCCAGTGTCTCGTCGATCTCCTTGAGCTTGTAGGCAGCGCGTGCGCGGTAACCCTCCTTCGTGGCGAGTTTCACCCACGGGTCGTTCACGTGATCGTTCAACCACGCCTTGTTGACCTTGCTGCTTTTCGTCTTGACTTTCATTCGCCTCGATAATACGAGGATGTCAGCCATACAACTCTCCCCCGCGCAGCGCAAGGTGCATCGCGCCGAAGCCCATCACCTCGATCCGATCGTCATGGTCGGTGGCGACGGGCTCACGCCAGCCGTCAAGAAGGAGGTCGATTCGGCACTCAAGGCGCACGGCCTGATCAAGGTCCGGGTCTTCTCGGACGAC